>VXSC01000020.1 GCA_009838195.1 Rhodothermaceae bacterium
GACCCTTCATGACACCACCTATCCGGCTATCAACTATTTTTCGGGCAAGCACTAATTGGCGGTCATCTACGTGGTGATCAAGTGTGTATCCCCAGTGTAAAGAGGCAAATCTCCCCCGGGCTCAATCGCGACGCTGTTTGACAGACGGTCCCGAAGGTGCGGCAGTCATCGTTCGACAAGTTACCCCGTATTAGTCTAGTCCTGGACCAGTTGGATATGAGGGAATGGGATTTCGATTCCTGCCTTGTTCAATGCTCCTTTAATGGCTTCGGTATAGTGGTAGATAATCTGGCGTTCCTCTTTTGGATTCTCCACGTACACCCATAAACTTAAATCTACACTGCTGTCATTTAAGTTGGTCACCACGACTTGTGGCTCGGGGTCTTCCATCAAGCGCGTATCATGCTTTGTGATTTCTAGAATGACACGACGAGCTTCTTGCGGCGACTCTTTGTAAGCAATGCTGAAAGGGATTTCAATTCGAAGAACACCGCCAATGGTGTGATTCAGGATTTGCTCATTGGCCATTTGCTGGTTGGGTATGACCAAGACCTCATTCTTGGGTGTTCGCAGGCGCGTTGTGCGAAGCGTAATATTTTCCACCACACAGTAGGTGCCATTGACGATCAGGGTGTCACCAATTCGGAAGGCTTTATCGGTCAGGATACTAACCCCCGACAGAATATTTTCAACGGTATCTCGAGCTGCAAAACCGAACGCGATACCTGCAACCCCAATACCAGCGATCAGTGCAGCAGGATCAATCCCTATGGTCTGCAAGACGGTGATGGCAATAAGAACGATGGAAAGGAGTCGGAATGCTTGCAGTACCAGCGTTTGCAGGCCTGGCTGCACTACGTTACTTCTTCTCAGAATTCGGCGAAGTAAATTGTACAGGACTCGATAGGCCGTATAGAAAATGACCAGTACAAGCAAGGCGCCTGCTATTTTTGGCGCTAGATCTGTCACCCAAATTAGGATTTGTGTAGCGATGTCATTTCCGGCTTCAGAGAATCGGCCTTCAGAAACGAGAGTGCCTGCGTCCTTGAAAACTTGTGGGAGTGTCCCGCTTACATCCCCGGTGGTATCTACCTGCAGAGAGTCAATGGTACTCAAGGTGGTGTCAGCAACCTGTACTGTTTCCTCAACTTGGGTATTTCCCGGTACGGCCTGCATCAGTTGAGTAGCCTTGCTGCAGTCATTGTGTTTTTAAGGAGCATCGCTATGGTCATTGGGCCCACACCACCTGGGACGGGGGTAATATAACCAGCAATTTTCGATACGGCCTCAAAGTCTACATCACCGGTAAGTCGATACCCTCGGGCACGTGTAGGGTCATCTATGCGGTTGATTCCTACGTCTATGACGGCTGCTCCAGGCTTAACCATCTCTGCAGTTACAAAGTGGGCGCGACCAATTGCGGCTATGAGAATGTCCGATTGGCGACAGACTTCAGGCAGGTTTTGGGTCCGACTATGGCAGATCGTAACGGTTGCATTGTTTTCTTTTCGCAGCAGTAGGCTTCCAAGTGGGCGTCCAACCAAGCTGGATCGCCCAAGAATGACAGCATGCTTTCCTTCGATATCAATATTTGCCCGACGCAATAGTTCTACAATTCCTGCTGGTGTACAGGGTACAAAACCTGGAAGGCCGGTAGCCAATCGACCAGCATTTATCGTATGCAAACCATCGACATCTTTATTCGGATTTAATGCAGAAATCACACGTGATGCGTCAAGGTGGTCGGGGAGCGGTAATTGCACAAGGATGCCGCTCACATGAGGGCTGGTATTTAAATCATCGATGACCTCAAGAAGAGCTTTTTCAGAGATATTCTCATCAAACTTCAACGTATCACCTGCAATGCCAACGTTCTGGCTCGCTTTTATTTTTCCTCGCACATATGAAGCCGATGCAGGATTATTACCAACTAGCACCACTGCAAGGTAGGGGGGAGCATGTCCTTCTGAGGTCCACGTAGCAACTTCATGACGTACTTCTTTGCGTACATCAGCTGCAATTTCTTTTCCATCAATGAGTATGGCCACGGTAAGTATAAGTTTGGTTCTGCTGTATTCTGTATGGGACCGAAATCTTGTTCAGTCTTGGGCTCTGACTACCGGTTCATAGCGGCATCAAGCCTTGACCCACTTCTACGAGGAGCAATGATATGTGTTTTTGGCCTCGTTCCGGTGCGCCTTGGGTCTTGGCAAACACTGAATCCAAGTGTTTATCGGTCGTAGACGCAATCTACTGGGCTGACAGAGATGGGATAGGAATGTGGCTTTGTTTCATGGTGCCCGGAACATCATCATTGACGAGGGGCGTGCATCCATCAGGCCTACGCAGGCCCCCTAATTTCTCATAATGATGTGTTTGCAGAAGCGTGGCCCATGAGTACCCACAAGAGTGTCCTTGCGGGGATCCCGGCCCTGTGGGCACGGACTTGTTATCCATCGATCGCTGATCGCTGGAGGACAAGAAGCGTTACATCGTCTTTCAGAGGTCTCCCCGCACGCCAGGCAATGCCTCCTTTTCGGATATGGGCGATGATTTCGCTTGGGGAGCGGGCGCCTGCCTCGGCGAAGATCTTTCTGACTCGATCTAGTTGCAGCATTTCACCAGACGGACTCTGTAGATCCAGGAGACCATCACTCATAAAGAAAACTGAATCTCCAGGGTCGAGGGGGATCTCTAATTGTTCATAGGGAAAATCAGTATAACTGCCCAAGGGCATTCCTTTAAGAACAACGTCCTCTACGGTCTGGGTTTTGGATTGGTACATAAGGAGTGGAGGCATACCAGCACCCACAAGCTGAAGTACGCCTTGATGATAGCGTGCCAGTGTGATGTGCATATAGGTACTTCGAAGGTTCACACGCTTGATGGTTTTTGACATGCGCCGGATAAGGTCCAGAAGATCGGAGTCATCTGCCGAGTCCTTAAAAAGGGCCTTGGTTGCAATCACCATCATCCCTGCAGTTGTACCGTGGCCAGTTGCATCACCGATTGCCATGGTCAGAACCCCGTCGTCAGAGAGGGAGAAATCATAATAATCCCCACTGAGCTCGGTTGCAGTTTTCAGGAACGCATCAATTTCCAGTTCCGGGTGGGCAGGAATTCTCGTGGCAAGCATTTCCTGCTGTGCCTGACGTGCTGTATCCAACTCACTGGATTTGCGGATATAATCAGATTTAGCTTGGTCAGGGAAGCCTTTATCGACAATAAAATCATCGGCCCCCGCCTCATTGTAGCGTAGGATGATGTGCCGAACAAAATCTTCGCTATATCCGGTGACATCGACAATGTCACGGACGATTTTACCTTGGCTTTTCAGGTAAATCACCTGCCAGTGAGTCCGTGCCACGGCACCTGTGGTCTGGCGGTAACGATCAAATATTTTCTGACGAGAGAGGTGATTCGCTAGAGGAATTACCTCTTCTGACTTAGGAGTATATAGTGTATCAATCATTGTATAGGCCCAGCGAAGGCACTTATACACGAAAGTAATGATGTATACGGTACGCATCCGCCATAGATCTCGGATTCACTAAAAATTAACCAATTGCAGTACGGAAACTTGGTTTGTTGCACGGTGAGTTTGTGAGACCTACTATTCTGTGAAGCGTGATATAGGCTTCATTGCTGCAAACCGTTGCAGAATAGATTGGGTTTCAGTTGAAGTCAATTGGGGAGTATGAGAAGTCACATGACCCCAAAGCCAGAGCCATGGATTTCGGATGCGGGAGGTTACAGAATCAGGTGATACTAAAAACCCAACGAATCAAAGCATAGTAGGGGTAATCAGCTTCAAAATCAAAAATGCGGATGCAGGAACTTAATGCATTTGACAGGTAGATAATGACGGGAGGTCTAGAGGTTATCAAGTCTAGACCTCCCGCCACAGACTGAGTTTAGGGGCTGAGAGAGAATCCGAAGACTAGGTAGGTCTTCTCAGTTGTCGGATTCATGACGTAAGCAGCACTAAGTGGCAATGCAAAGTTGTCGGTTATCTGCAAGTCTTTACTCGCAGACAGGCTCAAATTGACCACAGAGGCCCCTTCTACCCCATAGAAGCTACTCTCTCCAGCCACCAAGCCAAGTGTAAATCCTAATTCGACATCAGCGACCGTGAACGGTATTGCACCTTCAAGGTAGAGCGAATTGTCTGGATCATTATGAGCCATAAATGCAACTGTAATGGTTAGAGGGAAGGATTCTGGAAGTGTCACAGCCCCCATCAGTTCAATCCAGTGTGCCCCCTCACCGTCTCCGTCGAAATTGAGCCATTCTCCGGCTTCTGCGTCACTATTGGGGAAATAGTAGTCTGTAACCGTCAGATCCAAGCTTGCAGAGGCACCAAGGCCAATGCTATATGTGGCGTACAGGTCATGTTCATTGGCATCGGCACCGTCAGAACTAATCGAATAGGATCCCCAAGTTCCCAGTTCAAAATTTCCCGCGCTCAGCGCAAGACCAGGCTGAATACTAAAAGAATCACCGAAGTCATAACCACGCCATATATAGCGGTTAAAGAAATCTGCGCCAAAGCTAACCGATTGAGCATGGGTGAGCATGGGCGTGAGCATCAAGAGGATAAGTAATGCAAGTGAAAGAAAAGAGAAGCGCTTTGTCATCAGTTACTTGAATGGTTGAGGTTGAAAAGAAAGAGCCCGGCCCGCATTTAGGTCTCCTCGGAGGGCTGAATTTTAGCAGCAAAATCTCCCATGAATACCCCGAGTCAGGTTTCAGCATAAGCATTGCGCGAGGCGAAAATCCCCGATAAAACAATGAGATTGAGAAAAACTTTCGTGAATTTTTCGTGAATTTATTTACCGGAAATAGAGTCAATGACTATATAATAACGATTTTTTCGTAAAAATTCTGTAATAATTAAGGATAATAACTCGTAATGCAGAAATAATTCAGGAGGATATACAAATTCTCCGACATTGAGTTTCACATGCAATAGAAAATGTTGGTAAATTAACCCAGAAATCGTTTAATTATATAAGGCGGCAGGAAGAGGTTTACGGGAAAAATCAGATCTGAGCGAGGCATGGTCAGTTCTGAGAAAGTGATACAGATGATGAAACAGCAAGGGTTATATGATCCTGCATTTGAGCACGATGCGTGTGGGGTTGGACTCTATTGTCGTGTGGATGGAACGCCTTCACACAACGTTGTAGAGAAGGGGCTCCAGATACTTGTGGATTTGGATCATCGGGGAGCATGCAGTTGTGATGAAACGACCGGAGACGGTGCCGGAATTCTTGTGCAGTTACCACATGAATTCTTTGCGCATGAAATCCCATCGTTGCCCGAGCCAGACGATTATGGGATAGGGATGATATTCATCCCCCCTCAATATCAAGCGACGTGCAAGTCGTTGATGGAGGATATTGTCAAAGCAGAAGGCGGCAGATTCATAGGCTGGAGACGAGTTCCTGTGAGATCAGGAGTGATTGGTCCAGATGCCAAGATGACGGAGCCTGAAATTTGGCAGTGTTTCATTGAGCGAAGCAAGAAAGTCACGCTCGACGCATTTGAACGTAAACTTTATGTGCTCCGGAAAATATTTCAGCGACGTGTTCTGCAGGGGCAGCTCGGTGGCTGTTACATCGCAAGTATGTCGGCCAGAACTATGGTTTACAAGGGAATGCTTACACCTAGACAGATTACGGAATATTACCCGGATTTGAATAGCGCTCGATTCAAGAGTGCGCTGGCCATGGTGCACTCGCGTTTTAGCACAAATACCTTTCCCGAATGGTCTCTCGCACAACCATTCCGCTTCATGTGCCACAACGGGGAAATTAATACACTTCGAGGCAACATCAATCAGATGCGTGCAGGAGAAGTCATGTTCAGGAGTGATCAATTTGGGGGCGATACCCGCAATCTTGTGCCGGTCATTCGTGAAGGGGGTAGTGATTCAATGGCCCTTGACAATGCACTGGAATTACTCTATCACACGGGCCGGTCCCTCCCGCATGCAATGATGATGCTCATCCCAGAGGCGTGGGAGCGGGCCGAGGAAATGGCAGATGAAAAACGGGCGTTTTATCAGTACCACGGCAATCTGATGGATCCCTGGGATGGTCCGGCGACGATTCCGTTTACCGATGGTCGATATGCAGGAGCATTGCTGGACCGGAATGGACTGCGCCCGTCCCGCTATACCATCAGCAAGGATGGTTATGTCGTTTTAGCATCCGAGACCGGGGTCGGCGAAATTGCTGAATCCAATGTGCTCAAGAAAGGTCGGCTCAAGCCTGGACGGATGTTTCTGATTGACCTGGAGGAGAGGCGTATTATTGATGATGAGGAGATTAAATCTCGCATTTGCTCGAGAGCCCCGTACCGTATTTGGTTGAATAACCATCAACGGACACTGGATTCTCTTCCGCCGACCGAGCCCAAAGCCATGGAAGGCTCACTGTTTTCCAGACAGCAGATGTTCGGATATACGCTGGAAGATTTACGCCTGTTAGTAGGTCCGATGGGGCAAAGCTCAAAAGAGCCCTTGGGGGCGATGGGCAATGACACGCCATTGGCGGTGCTTTCTGATCGGCCCCGATTACTCTACGACTACTTTAAGCAACTCTTCGCACAGGTTACGAACCCTCCGCTGGATGCGATTCGGGAGTTCATGGTCACATCGTTGGCACTGAATCTGGGGAGTAGTGGAAACCTCTTTAGTGAGAGTGCTCGGCATTGCGCGAAATTAAGGCTTGAACAGCCGATACTCACCGAATCAGATTTGGCATCCGTTGAAGCAGGGGTTTTTGGTGTTCAGACCATCAACATGTGTTTTCAGTCTGGTGAGCTTTCCATGGCATTGGAGCGACTTCAGGAAGAGGCTGCCGAGGCAATCAGTCATGGCGCCAGTCTGATCGTGCTGTCTGATCGGGAGGCAGGAGAAAATCAGCTTCCTATACCGGCTCTATTGGCTACAGGGGCAGTTCATCACCACTTGATCAAAAAAGGACTACGCCTTCGGTGCGGATTGATTGTAGACAGCGGCGAACCTCGTGAGGTGCATCATTTTGCCATGCTGATTGGGTATGGCGCGGAGGCAATTTGCCCGTATGTAGCATTATCCAGTGTACGGCACATGGCCTGTAAGCAGGAACTCACAGATGTTTCTGAATCCGAAGCCGAGGACAGATACATCAAAGCCATCGGATATGGAATTCTGAAGGTAATGTCCAAGATGGGAATTTCGACGCTGCAGAGTTACCGGGGGGCTCAGATCTTTGAGGCAGTTGGAATCAGCTCTGAAGTAGTGGAGCAATATTTTTGCGGCACGCCGTCGCGAATTGGGGGCATCGGCCTTGATATTCTTGTCAAGGAAGTAGAGATGCGCCATGAACGTGCGTTTCCACGCAAGCAATTAACCGGAGTTTATCATCTGGATGTCGGGGGGCAGTATCAATGGCGTCGAGGAGGAGAGCGGCATGCATTCAGTCCAACCGCAATTGCAAATGTCCAGGAGGCCGCACGGACCAACTCCCATACCTCCTATAAAGCCTTCTCGGACGAGATCAACAAAGGTGCTGCAAATACCCTCAGGGGGCTTTTGACCTTTGATTATTCAAAAGCCAAGCCTGTGGACTTAGACGAAGTGATGCCATGGACTGAGATCGTTAAATCATTCAAGACCGGTGCCATGTCCAACGGCTCTATCAGTGGCGAGACGCATGAGGCATTGGCGATTGCAATGAATGCCATTGGGGGTAAGAGTAATACCGGTGAAGGAGGTGAGGGACCGGATCGTTACGGATATGACAATCCTCGGAGAAGCCGGATTAAGCAGGTCGCTTCCGGTAGATTCGGGGTGACGATTGAGTATCTGGAAAGTGCTGACGAGATTCAAATCAAGATCGCCCAAGGGGCTAAGCCGGGAGAAGGGGGACAGCTTCCCGGCAAAAAGGTATATCCTTGGATTGCGAAGCTGAGACACTCCACGCCTTATGTCGGCCTGATCTCTCCCCCTCCGCATCACGATATTTACTCAATCGAGGATTTGGCACAATTGATTCATGACCTGAAGAATGCAAATTCAAATGCACGAATCAGTGTTAAGCTTGTCTCCGAAGTTGGCGTAGGAACCGTTGCAGCAGGGGTAGCCAAGGGGAAGGCAGATGTCGTACTCATTAGTGGAACAGATGGGGGAACGGGTGCTTCTCCAAAGACTTCGATCATGCACGCAGGTCTGCCTTGGGAGCTTGGGCTTTCGGAGACGCATCAAACGCTCGTGAACCATGGATTACGTACACGCATCATCGTGGAATGTGACGGGCAAATGAAGACGGGCAGAGATGTGGCATTCGCGGCACTGTTGGGCGCAGATGAGTTCGGTTTTGCAACGGCGCCGCTCGTAACACTTGGGTGCATCATGATGCGCAAATGCCATCTCAACACCTGCCCTGTAGGAATCGCCACACAGGATCCAGAGCTACGCAAAAAATTTTCCGGGCAACCCGAGCATGTCGTGAATTATTTGCACTTCGTGGCTGAAGAACTCCGTGAAATCATGGCAAAACTGGGGTTTCGGACACTCTCAGAAATGTGTGGGCGTGTGGATTTACTCAAGCCACGACGGGGGATCAAGCACTGGAAAGCCCGTCATTTAGATCTATCTCGAATCCTCGTACATCCTGAAGTGCCTGAGAGATTGCAAGAGTTCGCTGCTACGGAACAGGACCATGGCCTGGAACATGCACTCGATCATGAACTGATCGCGTTGGCCAAGCCTGCACTGGAGAAACGCAAACCCGTAGTTGCTGACATTCAAATTAGAAACACCAATCGTACCGTTGGTACTATGCTAAGCCATGCACTGGCACAGCGTTTTCGGGAAAATCCATTAGAAGACGACACGATCACGTTCAATTGCAGTGGTTCCGCAGGGCAGAGCTTCGCAGCTTTTGCCTGCAAAGGGATGACGTTTAATATCCAGGGAGATGCGAATGATTATTTCGGGAAAGGGCTCTCTGGTGCGAAACTAATGATTTCTCCACCACCAGAGGCGACCTATGAGCCTCACAAGAACATCCTTATCGGTAACGTTGCCTTTTACGGGGCTACCAGCGGGGAGGCATATATACGGGGAGGAGCAGGCGAGCGCTTTTGTGTAAGGAATAGCGGCGTTCATGCCGTGGTTGAGTCCGTTGGAGATCATGGCTGTGAATACATGACTGGAGGTCGTGTCGTTGTCCTTGGGGAAACGGGGCGAAATTTTGCCGCTGGAATGAGTGGGGGCATTGCTTACGTGATTGATGCTACACGGGAGTTCAGAAACGAGCGATGTAACGTGGAATCGGTTGAATTACTGGAAATGGATCAGCAGGAGAGCATCCTTGAATTGCGGACGATGATTGAGAATCATTTTCGGTATACGGGGAGCCGTGCAGCACAGTGGGTTTTGGAAAACTGGGAGACCGCCCTGGCCGATTTTGTACAGGTCATGCCTGTTGAGTACCGGAATGCACTGAAGCGCTTGGCTGAAGAGAAAGAATCCTTGGCGATTGCCGCATAATCGGGATGGGGAAGACGACAGGATTTATCGAATATCAGCGTGAGCTGCCTGCGCATCGTCCGGTCAAAGAGCGGGTGAAGGATTGGCGTGAAGTGTATACTCCATTCAGCGAGCGTCGGCTGCGGCGACAGGCTGCCCGCTGTATGGACTGCGGGATTCCATTCTGCCAATCAGGGTGTCCCTTGGGCAATGTCATTCCTGACTGGAATGATCTCGTCTATCGTGGTGATTGGAAGGCAGCCTATGAGCGGTTGAGTGCAACGAATAATTTTCCAGAGTTTACAGGGCGGATTTGTCCTGCACCTTGCGAGACCGCTTGTGTTTTGGGAATCATTGATGACCCGGTCACGATTGAGCGAATTGAGCAGGAGATTATTGAGTATGCATTCCGCTCGGGATGGGTAAAGCCTGAACAGCCGGTGCGAAGGACCGGAAAAAAAGTAGCGGTAATCGGGTCTGGCCCTGCCGGGCTGGCTGCTGCAGATCAGTTAAATCGTGCAGGGCACCGCGTAACGGTACTGGAGCGGGATGATCGGATCGGCGGTTTGTTACGGTATGGCATTCCAGATTTTAAGCTGGAAAAGTGGGTTCTTGACCGTCGTCTTGATGTGATGAAGAAAAGTGGAATTCAGTTCATCACTCGCGCAGAAGTAGGAGGATCGTATGCCTGCTCAAGGCTGCGTGAATTCGATGCGATTGTTGTATGTACAGGGGCTACAAAGCCGAGGAATCTTCCTGTTCGCGGTCGAAAATTTAAGGGAATCCACTACGCGTTTGACTACCTGCGTCAGCAGAACAAGCTCAACGAGGGAGATGATCTGGTACGGGAGAACATCGAATATATCAGCGCCGCAGGTAAAGATGTAATCGTGATTGGTGGAGGGGATACTGGAAGTGATTGTGTGGGTACTGCGAATCGGCAGGGCGCAAAGTCAATTACGCAATTTGAACTGCTACCGACACCTCCAGATACGCGACCGACACACCAACCCTGGCCCTATTATCCAATGGTCCTGCGGACCAGCTCCTCCCATCAAGAGGGGGCAGATCGCCATTGGAGTATTATGACGAAGGCATTTGGGGGAAAAAATGGCCAAGTAAAGAGTCTCCAAACAGTCCGTGTGGAACTTGATGGTCGAAAAATTATCGAACATCCAGAAACACAAAAGCATTGGCCCGCCGATCTTGTACTTCTCGCAATTGGGTACACCGGCCCGGAGACGGAGGGGATTGCAGGCCCGCTTGGGCTGAAATTGGACCACAGGAGCAATTTCAAGACGGGCAGCGATTATCAGACCAACGTGCCGGGTATTTTTGCGGCGGGTGATGCGCGACGCGGTCAATCTTTAGTGGTTTGGGCCATCAGTGAAGGTCGCGAGGCGGCCCGTCATGCAGATGCCTACATGTCTGGATTTATCGCTCTCCCAACAAAGGGAGCGGGAGACCTGCCACGCAGGTGATCTGAAGGCTCACGAAATATTTATGTTTCGTGGGTATCCCCCGCACACATTCATACCTTTGATCATCCTTATCGTCACCAGATATGGCACCGTTTTCGTTTCGCCACAGGTCGAATGGAAAATGATTGATATTGCCCGTCATTTTTGTAAGATCAGGTCTGTTTTTTCAAGGGAGCAAGCATGAAAGTGTGATTTTTTTGTGAATTATCAAGTTTTTTTTTTCAAAAGCTGGAACTTTTCCAAATAAAGCCGTATTATTGTCCCAGTTGACACGATGTCCGTGCAGCTCATCGAGAAGGGTGGAGGGTTCAGGCCCTATGAAGCCCTGGCAACCCCCCACGAGGTTTGGACCCCTCGTGCGGAAGGTGCCACTTCCTGCCCTGCGTTTGCAGGGATAGATGAGCGGAAGGGCCTGAGTTGATTTCTAACTCGCAGTCCAGCCTTTTCCGTCATCCTACCTGGAAGGGGCTCCGTGGGAAAAGCCAGTTTCTTCTTGATAAGGGTTCGGCATTGTGCATTACCCTTAACTAACGAGACTTAATCTCATGTCACAGAACGGTCAATCTCTTCATTTCGAAACGCTTCAGGTTCACGCAGGGCAAGAACCGGATCCAGCAACAAATGCGCGTGCGGTTCCGATTTACGCCACAACCTCTTATGTCTTCAATGACACGGACCATGGAGCGAATCTTTTCGCACTCAAGGAGTTCGGGAACATCTACACACGGATTATGAATCCGACAAATGATGTTTTCGAAAAACGAATTGCTGCACTTGAGGGCGGTTTAGCAGCCCTGGCTACTTCCAGTGGGCAGGCAGCGCAGTTTCTTGCTCTGTCCACATTGGCAGAAGCCGGTGACAATATTGTTTCCTCCAGCTATCTCTATGGTGGGACGTATAACCAGTTCAAGGTTTCATTGCCCCGACTGGGAATCAGTGTAAGATTTGCAAACGGAGATAATCCCCGCTCCATTGAGGCACTGATTGATGATCGCACGAAGGCAATCTATCTTGAGACGATCGGTAACCCGAAGTTCAATGTGCCGGATTTCGAGGCAATCGCCGAAGTAGCCAAGCGAAAAGGTGTCCCACTGGTCGTAGATAATACATTTGGAGCGGCGGGTTATTTATGCCGTCCGATAGAGCATGGTGCTGATATTATCGTTGCCAGTGCAACCAAATGGATTGGTGGTCATGGCAATACGATTGGTGGACTCATTGTTGATGCGGGTACATTCCCCTGGGATAATGGACGATTCCCAAGCTTTACGGAGCCATCTCCATCCTATCATGGGCTCAGTTTCTGGGATGTTTTTGGTCCGCAAGGAGTGTTAGGTGCTAATCTAGCGTTCATCCTACGGGCACGTGTTGAAGGATTACGTGATATCGGTCCATGCCAGAATCCTTTCGGGTCATTTCTGCTACTTCAGGGTCTGGAAACACTGTCACTTCGTGTACAGCGCAGTTGCGACAATGCCTTGGAGTTAGCAAAATGGCTCCAGGGACGCCCAGAAGTTTCTTGGGTCAGCTACCCAGGATTGGAATCGCATCCGTATCACAGTCATGCACAACGGTATCTGAAAAATGGATTCGGCCCTGTGCTCTCATTTGGTGTTGAAGGTGGCCTGGAAGCCGGTCAGGCATTTGTAAATAATGCAAAGCTTGCGAGCCATCTGGCCAATGTGGGTGATGCCAAGACTCTGGTGATCCATCCTGCTTCAACTACCCATCAGCAGTTGGCACGTGAAGAACAGGTATCTGCAGGGGTTACCGAAGACTTAATTCGGGTTTCCGTGGGTATTGAGCACATTGATGACATCAAGGCTGATTTTGCTCAGGCGCTGAGCTCGATAGGCGCCGAAGTTGCAGCGTAGTACAGTCTGATTTCTGTCTAGGCGGCGTATCCGATTTCCGGGTATGCCGCCTGGAGACTGATGCCAAGAATCATCAACATACCGACCTTTGAGTTTGAGAACGGGGAGGTTCTGAGTGAAGTCCCCGTGGGCTACGAGCGCTGGGGAGAATTGAATGAAGCCGGGGATAACGTGATTGTTGTCGGGCACTCCCTCACCAGCCCCCCAGATGCCCAGTCCTGGTGGCACGGGTGCATTGGTCCGGGCAAGGCATTGGATACAGACAAATACTATGTTGTATGTGCTAATGTGATTGGTTCTCCCTACGGCACGGTTTCGCCAATCTCAATCAATCCAGAGACCGGCGTGGCTTACCGGGATACGCTTCCCCAAGCAAGTGTAAGAGATACGGTTAGACTCCATAAAAAGCTACTGGATACCCTCGGTGTTCGCAAGATCGCATTTGTGATTGGTGGAAGCATGGGAGGGATGCAGGCACTTGAGTGGGCCTACTATGGTAGTGATTATGTTCGGGGAATCGTACCCATTGCAGTGGGAGGACGACACTCTTCCTGGTGTATTGCATGGAGCGAAGCACAGCGACAGGCGATTTATTCAGACCCAAATTGGAAGGATGGTTCCTACGAACTGGGCTCTCCTCCTCAAAACGGGCTGGCTGTAGCGCGCATGATGGCAATGATCTCGTACCGATCATTAGGATCATTCGAATCTCGATTCGGACGGGGTCGGAATCGGGCCGGCTCATTCAGGGCTGAGACTTGGCTTCATCATCACGGAGATCAGATTATTAACCGGTTTGATCCTGCCTGCTATGTATATCTGACACGTTTGATGGATACGCATGATGTCGCTCGGGGCAGGGATGAATATGGAGTTACGCTTAAGGCAATCACACAGCCAACGCTAGCGGTTGGAATTCGCTCGGATGTGCTCTACTTACTGGAAGAGTTGGAAGAACTTTGCCGGTATATTCCCCATTCGGAGTTAGCCGTCATGGAGGGCCCCCATGGTCACGACACGTTCCTGATTGATCAGGATGAGTTAAATGAGATGGTGTTAACGTGGCGTCAACGTCACATTGACCCACTTATTGATTCAGTTGTAGGTTATCAGGCGGGTTGCGGCCCATACGGTTAAGCGTCAGCAGTCCGAACCGAACATCACCCCCGCTGCTCTCAGTGAATAAATTTTTACCGTTGTGCTACAAGTTGGCACAATTGGAGGCAGTGTTCGTAGCACGCCCGTTCGGTATTCGTGATACATTCAAAATTACATGAGCATGCTCCGGGCAGGAATCGTAGGCGCAACGGGTGCAGTGGGGCAGAAATTCATTGAACTTCTTCGAGGGCATCCCTGGTTCAAAATCACAGCTCTTGTTGCATCGGACAGGTCAGCAGGGAGAAAGTACCGTGATGCCGTCAATTGGATTGGAGCGGCAGAGATTCCGGCATCCGTCGCTTCCATGGAGGTATCATCATTTAGTAACGATCTGCCGTGCGATGTTGTCTTCTCAGGACTGCATGCCTCAGTCGCGGATCATGCCGAACCAAAGCTGGCCAAGGCAGGATATCCGGTCATTTCTAATGCGAAGAGCTTTCGGATGCACCCGGATGTTCCTTTGTTGATCCCCGAAATCAATCCAGATCACACTTTTTTGATCAAAAATCAGGACTGGCAGAGCGCGGGGTATATTGTCACCAACCCCAACTGCTCTACCGTTGGCCTAACCTGTGCACTCAAGCCGCTTCACGACAGGTTTGGTCTTGAGGCTGTTCAGGTCACTACAATGCAGGCTCTTTCTGGTGCCGGCTATCCCGGGGTGTCGTCATTGGACGCCCTGGCAAACGTTGTGCCATTCATTGGAGGTGAGGAGGATAAGTTGGTTCATGAGCCGAATAAACTGTTGGGGACTATCGCCGGCGGTACTCTGCATCCTCAGTCTATCCGCATCAGTGCCCAGTGCAACCGTGTTCCTGTCCTGGAAGGGCATCTTGAGTGTATCTCGGTCAAACTAAGCACGAGTGTGAGCCGGGGTGAAGTGCACGATGCATTCGAATCATTTGTTAGCCCAATCAAAGATTTGTGTTTGCCAACCGAGCCAGAGAAATTATTACATGTATTTGAAGATGAGCGTTTCCCGCAGCCGAGGCGACATTCTGACTTGGGTGGCGGTATGACCGTAAGCATTGGAAGGATTCGCCCCTGTGAGGTCTTAGATTATAAGTTCGTTGCTCTGTCTCACAACACGATTCGGGGTGCGGCGGGTGGCGCCGTTCTGAATGCAGAATTGCTTATGAAGCAAGGCTTACTGAAAGCTCGTGATGCATAAGCAGTTCACCGGAACCCCCAGCACAATATTCACGTACCAAATCCCTTGAGTTTGCGGGAATAGCTCAGTTGGTAGAGCATCTGCTTGCCATGCAGAAGGTCGCGAGTTCGAGTCTCGTTTCCCGCTCAAAAAGCGCACATATTGTCGGCGTCCTTCCCGTCCTGTGTTATTGATTTCGCCGCTTCAGGTTATTTACATATTCCGCTTCGCTGAACATCCACAGGTGCTTCCTGGGCTTGCCCTGTTGCTGGCACTGTTCTTGACATCCTGTTCTCGTCAGGATTTATCTGGGGGAGGCACATCATCTTCTGAGCCTGCCAGAGAAAGTTGGAACGTCCAAATCATGATCTCTCAGGCGGATTCGGATCTCGACGAAAGTTTGCCAAGACTCAGAATCTCAGCAGACCATGTGCAATGGGTTGGTGAAAGCGATACGACTATTCAGCATCTTCAAGGTTTGGAGAAAAAGGTGGAGGTCGTTATTCATGATTCTACTGGGGCGTTTTCGGCATTGCTCAAAGCCGATCATGTAATTTATCATAAAGACGAGGAATATTTTATTGCTGAAGGAGGGGTACTGATCGAGACGGACGATGATCGTACGTTAGCTACGGAGCGAATTGGATGGTGGGAGAGGGATCAGCTTCTGCGAACGGATGAGTTTGTACATATTACTACGCCTGAAGAAATAGTTTCGGGAATGGGGCTTGAGGCAACGGAAGATCTGAGCACGTATCAGATTGGCCGGTTCAGGGCCGAGATCATGATTGATCAATGAGACCGATCGCGCTGTGGCTTATTGTTGTACTCGGTATGCCGCGGGTCCACGGGGATGGGCACCCAAGAGCATTTTTTGTCCATGCAGATACGGATTCTGTATCTGTAGCGGGGGATTCGCTTAGGGGTCTGCAAGAGCAGGAAGATTTTTTCCAGTATATCAGTGGAGATGTACGCGTCGTCCATGGCCCAACTCAGATTACAGCAGATCAGGCAATTCGGAATGTTACGCGTCGCAGAACATCTTTCATGAGAGATGCTGTATTAATTGATGAAGGAGACACCCTGCGGGCAGATTCATTGCATTATGATGAAGAATTAGAAGTGGGATGGGCGGTAGGGAATGTCCGACTCTCCGATGGAGAAGTCGTTACGTTATCTCCAAGCGGGGTTCATTATGTCGATGAAAAACGCATTGAGTTTCCAGAAGGACTATTGTTGCAGGATTCAACCACAACTCTGACCGGGCAGACTGGCATCTATTGGGTTGACAACAAAGTTGCCGATCTCGGGGGGATGGTCGAGATGGAGTCCAGAGATGTAAAGCTGATTGCAGATTCACTGACGCACTATAGAGATTTTTTGATATCGCTTGCTCGTGGATCTGTACGTTATCAAATCGGCTCAGACAATGATTCGACCTGGGTTGCAGGTGAACGGGTGGAATACAACGCCGAAGATTCGTTAAGTGTCATCCGTGGAAACCCACTTTTGATGCACCTAGAGTATGATTCACTTTCTATTGACACGCTCCTTATCCGGGCAGAGCTTCTTCGCATGCAGGATCGCGCAGGAAGCAGTTATCTCAATGCAAGCAAAAGGGTTCGCGTATGGAACAGCTCCCTGGCCGCTCTTGCAGATTCAATGATCTATGCTCGGTCAAAAGATGATACCAGTCAGTTGATCTGGTTGTATGGCCAACCCTTTATATGGATGGACGATACTCAGTTGACGGGTGATACAATGAAGGTAGTGATGAAAGATGGTGCAATGGATTCTCTGTTTATTTGGGGAAATGCATTTATCGCACAGGAAGACAGCTTAATAAAACGGATCAATCAGGTTAAGGGAAAAAACGTTGTCAGTACACTCCAAAGCGACTCTGTGCGCATCTTCAGGGTTGGTCCGAATGCCGAAGCTGTATATTTTAGCAAGGATGAGGAGGATCAACCCGATGGTGCTTTAGAGGCATCGGGAGACGAGATTCGTATGCAATTTGCAGGAGATTCACTTCAAACGCTGACTTTCAGCACCGATGTAGTGGGGACACGTTACCCGGAGAGTGCGCTTCCAACTGGGATAGGTCTTGAGGGACTAAAATGGGAACCAGCACAAAGGCCAACCAAAGAGGAGCTTCTTCGCGATTTTACAACCGATCTATTCAGATGGGAGCCTTAAAGCTTCGGACCAGAGGATTGACCAAGCGCTTCAAGAAGCGCACGGTAGTGGACGACGTTTCCCTTGAAGTGCAATGCGGGGAGGTTGTAGGGCTGCTTGGTCCCAATGGGGCGGGCAAATCAACATCGTTTCACATGATTGTAGGGCTCGAAAAGCCAAACCGAGGTCGGATTTATTTGGGGAAGGATGACATCACTGCACTCCCGATGTATCAGCGAGCGCGTCGAGGACTGGGCTATCTTGCCCAGGAGACAAGCGTTTTTCAGCAGTTGACGGTTGAACAAAATCTTCATGCTGTATTGGAGTTTCAGAAATTTTCCAGGAAAGAACGGGGTCTACGGGTAGATAAGTTGATCAGCCAGTTTGGTCTGGAAACAGTCAGGACTGCTAAAGCCTACACGCTCTCCGGGGGAGAGCGTCGAAGAACCGAAATCGCCCGTTCAATGGCGCTTGAACCCGACTTTTTTTTGTTGGATGAACCGTTTGCGGGGGTGGATCCAATCACCGTTGAGTATATTCAGGAAATCATCTGTCAACTGGCAGACTTGAACATCGGGGTTTTGATTACCGATCACAATGTCCACGAAACCTTAGCCATCACAGACCGGGCGTACCTCCTGTTTGATGGTAAGATTATGAAGTCGGGAACGGCAGAACAGCTTGCATCTGACCCGAAAGTGCGCCAGTATTATCTCGGCGAAAAGTTTGCTCTTGACCGTTACCGCTGAACGCCTTTTCAGGGGCAAAGTAGAACCCGCCACACAACCACTCGGTTGCCATGGTCGTCATAATGAAGAAAAAAGCTTCGGAAGAAGATATCGAAGCTGTAATTACGAATCTCAATGCGTTTGGCTTTGATGTCCATCGCTCCAGTGGGATTAACCAAACGGTGTTGGGCGCGATTGGAGTCCGGCCGGGGTTTGATCATCGGATCATCCGAGGGCTTAGTGGTGTCGCAGATGTACAGAGGGTTACGGAGCCCTACAAACTGGCAAGTCGTGTAGGCCGGGAGGCGCCATCCATTATTGATGTTGATGGTCTGCACATCGGTGGGCATGCAATTACGGTGATGGCAGGTCTTCGCAGCACGGAAAGTGAGGAGAGAGTTAAGGAAGCGGCAACGCAGATTTCCACTTCTGGGGCATCGCTCTTTCGGGGAAGTATACTGAAACCACGCACATCCTTCTATGAATATCAGGGACTGGAAAGCGGTGGATTCAAAGTGATGCGTCAGGCGGCAGATGAGTGTGGGTTGAAGTTGGTGATGGAGGTGAGTAGTATGGGGCAAGTGGAGACCATATCAGAGTATGCGAGCATGCTGTTGGTGCAGGCACACAACATGCAGAATCTTGAATTATTGCGGGTGTTGGGGGAGTCAAATAAGCCAATCTTGCTTGAGAGAGGTCTTGCAGCTACAGTACAGGAATGGCTTATGGCGGCGGAGTACATTATGAGATCTGGGAACACAGGCGTGATTTTGTGCGAGCGCGGGATCCGTACGTTTGAATCCGCGACGCGTTATACCGTGGATTTATCTGCAGTGGTCGTTGCTAAGGTAAAAAGCCATTTACCTGTCTTCGTTGATCCGTGCCAGGGAACGGGCATGCGAGATTACGTGACCTCTTTGGCCTGCGCGGCTGTTGCGGCAGGTGCAGATGGAATTGCAGTGGATGTCCACCATGACCCTCCCCGCGCGTCTTCAAATGGGCTGCAAGCATTTAACTTTGACCAGTTCGCCGATCTGATTGTACAGGTTCGTAAAGTGGCAAATGCGGTCGGGCGCGGTTTGCATCAGTAACTGTCCGTGATACTCTGTTAGTTGCGCGGGCACCCGGTACGTATACGGGATATCGCTGCAGATGGAATGATTGATTTGGAAAAATTACAGGAAGTGAAAGAGCGGTTTCGTGTGCTGAACGAGATCATTGCAGATCCTGCAACAGCCGCAGATTCCAATCGTATGGCGGCCTTGGGACCGGAGCATCGGGAGCTGTCCGAAGTCGTAAGTGCAATAGAACGATATGAAGCTGCGCTCACGGAGTCGGAAGAAATGCAGGCATTGATTCGTGCAGAGAAAGACGCGGAATTGGTAGCATTGGCACGGGAAGAGTTGGAAGTATTAACGGCGAAATTGCCGCAGATGGAAGATGCGCTTAAGCAGGCACTTGCACCTAAGGATCCGGCGGATGCCCGCGATGCGATTGTAGAAATCCGTGCAGGTACGGGTGGCAGTGAAGCTGCATTGTTTGTCGCCGATCTGTTTCGTCTTTATGAACGCTACGTTACACGAAAAGGATGGAAACTTACCGTGATGAACAGTTCTGCAGGAAGTGTTGGGGGATTCAAAGAGGTCGTATTCGGTGTTGCCGGGCGTAGTGTGTTTGGTTATCTGAGATATGAAAATGGGGTTCATCGTGTTCAAAGGGTCCCACAAACGGAGTCCAGCGGGAGGCTGCATACCTCTGCCGCAAGCGTCGCGGTTTTGCCGGAAGCTACAGATGTTGAGATTGAGATTGCTCCGAACGAGCTCAAGATTGATGTGTATCGATCCAGTGGACCAGGAGGGCAGAGCGTGAACACGACGGATTCAGCGGTCCGGATCACCCACATCCCCACAGGCCTCGTCGTTACGTGCCAGGATGAAAAGAGCCAACACAAAAACAAGGACAAGGCACTGCGAGTGCTTCGCTCGCGTCTGTATGAAAAGAAACGGAGCGAGATTAATGCGGAGCGTGATGCAGTACGAAGAGAGGCAGTCGGATCAGGAGATCGTTCTGTGAAAATCCGAACCTACAATTACCCTCAGGATCGTGTAACAGATCATCGGTTGGAAGGGGAGCACAAAAATTATCCCTTGCGCAAGATCATCGAAGGTGAACTAGATGAGCTCGTGAATGCGCTACAAACCGCGGACCATGCGGGTCGGATGGCGAATGTGTAGGAATGGAACACAAGTATTCATAAGGTGTACGACCGCTCTTTCTTGCCCTGCCCCCGCGAAACACGGGGGCATGACAATCTATAACCAAGTCATTCCGTAGGGATAAGTTATGGCCATGAATCGCAAGATGTACGAGCTCACGTACATCCTCACCTCTGTGCTCTCGAACGAGCAAATTGCAGAGGTTGTAGCACGAGTAAACGAAATGATTGAGGGTGCCGGTGGCACCATCATTGAAGTGGATGAATGGGGAACACGAAAACTCGCGTACCCAGTGGACAAAAAAAGGAACGGTTACTATGTTAATCTGTACTTTGAAGGGCCAGGTACGTTGATCCCGCGCATTGAGCGGGCGCTAACCATTGACGATAATGTATTGCGCTCATTAATTCTGGCAATGGATAAGAGTATGGTTGCCCACTATCAGGCAAATAAGTCAAGCAAAAAAACTGCAGCTAAGGCAGAAAGTGAGGAGCAGTAAAGATGTCGCAAAAATACATTGACTACAAGGATACTGACTATTTGAAGCGCTTTATTAACGAGCAAGGCAAAATGCTCCCTAGGCGGGTACTGGATATACCTGCTAAAAAACAGCGGGCAATTGCTCGTGCGATAAAGCGCGCACGGCATCTTGCCTTGTTGCCTTATGTGGCTGATTCGGTACGTTAAAATTGAGGTTCAGAAAGGAATTCTGCGATGAAAGTCATTCTCTTAACTGACGTTCCTAACCTCGGTAATGAAGGAGAGGTTATAAGTGTTAAGAACGGTTATGGACGTAACTGGCTCATCCCACAGAGGCTTGCACAGATGGCAACTCCGGGTGCAGTTCGAGCATTTGAAGATCAAATGCGTCAGCAAGCAAGGCGGCGTGCTCAGGAGCGCAATAATGCCGAGGAGATCAAAAATCAACTGGAGAATGCGGTCGTCAATATTGAAGCTAAGGTGGGTGAGGAAAACCGAATTTTTGGTACAATCACATCACAACAAGTGGCTCTTGGATTAGCAGTGCAAGGCTTCAACATTGACCGTCGCATCATTACCATCAATGAGGACATCAAGGTCCTTGGTGAATACACAGCGACGATTAAATTGCACGCAGAAGTACATGCGCAGCTCAGTGTGCATGTGGTTCCGGTGGGTAGCCTGGCATAGGCAGTCAGGTTCATTCGGGATCGCGCTTGTTCTGGCACTGATACCCATCGGTGTTGCAGCTGCCCAATATACCGTGTCATGGGATGTCAGAGCGGAATATCATGATGCGTCGGCACGCGTCGTAGTTGAAGGTATGCTACCCCCGGATGATCCGTCAGGCGGGGCATGGCGGATGTACGCGTTGGACTCCCCCAGGCCTAGTCGGGCGTTAACTGTCCGGTTCGATTCTCTGCCCGCGGGGTTGGTTCTATCGGATTCTCTGCGCCAACTGAATGTGCAATCTGGGTTCGATCCCTACTTTGATAGAGTGGTCACCTATTTTCAGGGGCGTGCTGTAGCTTGGGCGGATTACACGATTGAGCAGAATTTCTCTGGTGGGATTGCTGAGGGGAGTATTGAATTTATGATCTGTAATGACCTACTCTGCCTTCCGCCAGACTCAACTTTATTTTCATCCTCACTCACGGAAGTATCTACCCCACTACCTGCTGTTCCAGTGATCTCCCCGGCATCCGTTGCGCTGTCGAATCCATCAGGTCCACTCCGCATGGAGGACCTGCCCGTTGCGGATATGGAGTCGGATGCTTCGTCTGGATTGCTGGGGTTCTTACTATTAGCGATTGGAGCGGGGTTTGGGGCACTCCTGATGCCGTGTATCTATCCGATGATACCATTGACGGTCTCATACTTTACTCGGCATGCCCAGGGCACACCTATACGTATGGCTTTACTGTATGGCCTCGCGATTGTAGCAACGTTCACGGGCCTTGGGGTAGGACTTTCCATCCTTGTAGGCAGTGCAGGCACACAGATAGTTGCTGCGAATCCTTGGGTAAATCTTTTGATCGCGACGGCTTTTCTTGTCTTTGGGTTGTCATTGCTTGGTGTATTCAACCTTCGTCTTCCCTCTTCCCTCGTAACTTGGTTCGACCGAAAAGGAACGGAGCGTCAGGATTACATTGGCGTACTCTTTATGGGTCTGGCACTTACGCTTGTATCTTTCACCTGCACGGTCCCCTTTGTTGGATTGCTACTTCCGAGTATTGCCTCCGGGGCCTGGTTTTATGGCATTCTGGGGATGGCGACCTTCAGCCTAACGTTCGCGCTCCCGTTTGTAGCATTTGCGTGTTTTCCCCGGGCACTAAAGGCACTTCCTGGCAGTGGAGGTTGGATGCGCGAGGTTGCCATTGTTTTTGGTTTTCTGGAGATTGCAGCTGCGGTGAAGTTTTTTTCCAATGCGGATCTAGTCTGGGGGCTTGGTCTGATTGATCGGCCATTAGCTATCGCATTATGGATCGTACTAGCTTCCTTGGCGGGGTTTTATCTGATTGGCCACTTACGATTCCTGGAAGAGGCTTCCGTCGCACGTATTGGTGCTGCAAGGCTCTTATTTGGGGTATTATTCTTCGGGATAGCAGTTTATTTGCTGCCTGGACTCTTCGGGGGGCGGCTTGGCAGATTGGATGCATATCTACCACCACGTGGCCCCGATGCAGTGAGCCTGTTTGATACTGGGCTTCAGCATGAGCAGAAATGGATTACGGATGATTTACCGGAGGCATTTTCCGAGGCAGTGCTTCTTGATCAGCCGCTCTTTGTTGATTTTTCAGGATATACCTGTACGAACTGCAGAGAGATGGAGGTCAATGTATTCGAACGCGGAGAGGTCAGTCGATTATTGGCTGATCATTTTGTATTGAGTCGACTATATACCGACGGCCCTGATGGTCGTCAATTTCAGGAGTTTCAGGAAAAATTGACAGGAACTCGTGCACTCCCCACCTATGCAATCATGAATGGGAGCGTGGTAGACGAACCACTGATTCAATTGAGTGGGGTTGTTTCTTCCGAAAAATTCGAAGCTTTTCTGCAATACGGACTGCGGCAATATGAAGATTGACCACGGGAGTTGGATGAGAGCTGTGCTGATTCGGGTCAATAGTCTTGGCTGATAGAACCGAAGTCTATGACATTTTTCTGGTATGACTACGAAACCTGGGGAAAGACTCCGCAGCATGACCGGATTGTGCAGTTTGGGGGTGTACGTACGAGCGAGGACCTGGAGCAATTAGGTGAGCCAATCGAATTGAAATGTCAACCTGGATTAGACTGTCCGGTTGGTCCAGGAGCCGTGAATGTCCACGGGATCATGCCAGAAAAAGCAAAAGAGGAGGGATTACCAGAATCTGAGTTTGCCGAACGAATCCATGCTGAATTGAGCCGGAAAGACACCTGTAGCGTGGCCTATAATGGGATGGGTTTTGACCATGAATTCACTAGAGTACTATTCTATCGAAACCTGCGCGATCCGTATGAATGGGCATGGAAAGATGGCAATACTTACTGGGATACATTGGATTTAATGCGGGCCGCATTTCTTCTTTGGCCAGATGCTTTGAAGAATTGGCCGAAAAAAGAAGATGGGAGGCCCTCATTCAAGTTAGGGGATCTGTCTGCTGCGAATCTCATGCCGGAAGAACTTGAAATGTCTCATGATGCCGTGACCGACTCCGTTCATATGTTGAAAGTGGCAAAACTGATACGGGAGCGAGCACGGGGGTTATGGGATTATGCGCTTCAATTGCGTTATAAGGGAAATATTCAGATCCTGATGAATCGTGGAGAGCCAGTTCTTTATGTGGTCGGAAAGATTCCAACGGAACGGCATTGTTCAACATTTCTGAGCAATTTGGGGGTCCGTGGACGGAACGGGAATGAAGATTTTGCCTTTGATTTGTTTTATGATCCAACTCCCCTGCTAAAGTCTTACCAGCGGTGGACTTTGAAAGACAAATCTGCCGCATGGCGTTCGATATTGTCATTCAAGCGCAATCAATCCCCATTTGTTTGCAAGTGGTCATATGTAAACAGGCTCACTAAATTATCTCTCAGGGATATCCTGGATAGAATGCAGCTGAAGGAGGCCGAGGTTCAGGATCGCCATGATAGAATCCAGGAGTTTCTCGCCCAAGAATCCGAAAACCCATTTTCCGAATATATTCTGCAAAGGGAAGCCGAATCGGAACACTATTATTCGTTTCGTCAGACAGATCCAGATCAAGCCATTTACGAAGGGTTTATTTCGAATCGGGATCGGAATTTGATGAATCAGGTGTTGCGGGAGGGGGCTGATTTTGATTGGCGTAGCGTTCAGTCAGAAGATCCTCGGGTTGAGCCGTTGATTTTCAGGTTTATTGCACGCAATTACCTGGAATCCCTGGATGAGGCTGGCAAAGAGCGCTGGGAAGCATATTGTCGTAGTCGACAACTGAAATCTAGGCAGCAGCGTTATGTAACTGCGGATCAGGTCTTCAGTTATGAGTTGAGAGACTGCTCAGAGCCTTGGGGAAATTTAGATGAATCGCAGGCAAAACAGCTTTTGGAGTGGCAAGAGGGGGTGAAGAAATCGTTAGTTCATCCCTAAGTCCACCTGCTCCCAAGCTAATGCAGCTGCTCCTAATACGACACTGAACGCGGTAATTTCGGACAGTTCGATTTTTATCTCCTCTCCAACTGGATAGCGGAACGTGTGGTTAATTACATGCGTTCGGATCTCATCCAGGAAGTAGGGGGCCGCGGCAGCCGCGCCACCACTCAGGATAATGATTTCCGGTGCATACATGTGAACAACACTGACGAGAAACCAGGACAATTCGGTTTTCCAGGTGCTGAATGCGTCCATACATAGCTTGTCATCCTGAGCAACTCCCTCAATCACGGCTTCAAAATCGATACTTGCAGGGTCGTCAAAATAACGTTCATTCAAGACAGATGGCAGTCCCCGGGCCAGGCTATCCCGGGCAATAATACCCAGTGCTGTAGCAGAGCAAAGGATATTTGCGGTTCCACGGGCTCGCGTAATACACAATCGATTGCTACTAGATTGCTGGACTACATGGCTCGCCTGGGTTCCAAACTGAAGATGTGGGTCCCGAAGAATTTTCCCATCCAGCATAGCACCGGAACCCACGCCAGTCCCCAGTGTGATGGAAACAGCCCAGCGATACCCACGGGCTTTACCATAGTGGGCCTCAGCTATGATGGACAGGCGGCCGTCATTATCCGCAATCACAGGCAGGCTCAAGTTGCGAGAGAGATTGGGTACGATCGGATACCCCTCCAGGCGGAGCTTGCCTGGTAACAGTACGACACCTTGGGCGGGATCTACCGCACCTGGAAATCCCATCCCTATTCCTATAGGAGCACCTCCCAGATTGGTCTGAATACAGGAAATCTCCTCCACCACCGCAGTTTCCAGTGCCTCTGCTGACATTGCAAAGCCGGATGATCGTGTTCGCTTTTCCAAAAGCGTACCATCTGCGAGGACGGCACCCGTTTTTATACGAGTACCACCGACATCAACACCGATCACGTATTCATTCATCTACAAACAGGTGGGCGAGGCTTTTTCTGTAGGCTTCGTAGAACTGTTCAAGCTGTTCTTCCGCCGTGGTATCCCCAATAAATTGATGGCTAGGTAGAAGGACTGGCGTATGTCCGAGCTGCAATAACTTCTCCGCAACCGCAACCCGTAACATATTCATCAGCATTCCCCCCGTAACCGTCGAAACAGGACCAGTGCGCCATTCAAGTCCATCAAGCTCGCTGATGCAGTCACCAGGTGGACATTGATTATCAAGAACGATGTCAGCGATGTCAATCAGTTTCTTACCGGACGAGTGAGATGCACTCGTTGCTTTAGAGTGCTCCGTTGAGACAATCCCAATCACAGGTAGTCCTCGCTTTTTTACCCCAAGGGCCATTTCTACTATGAGAGGTCGGACTCCACTGGTTGAGACAACAATAAATGCATCATTGGGGCCGAATCGAAAACTCCGCAGAATCTCTTCAGCGTACCCACTAACCTTTTCGAGATGAAGTGGTCCACGCAATCCGTTGGGCCCGATGATTGCGGAGTGGTTTGAAAGTGCCTGCTCCACGAGTGCATAAAAACCAACAAATCCGCCTTGTCGAGGTGTCATTTCTTCACACATCATGCGCGAATGTCCCGATCCGAAGCAGAAGATTAGACCGCCTTTTGCAATCCGATCTGAGCACAATTCTGCAGCACGCTCAAGCTCTTCTAACTGCGTTTCTCGAAGACGATGTAGCCGCTCAATAGTTCGGTCAAAATAATCTACCGCCGCTACCATAAATGTGGGGGATTAGAGGTCAGTGTTCAAGATATTAAGTACCCATGCCTGCGCTGGAAGCTCAGTGAGGCGATCCTTTAGAGCCAATGCTTCAGGAATCGTAGGGACTTGGCCAATTGCCACGCGATAGAGCGTATTATCATGATTCCTAAGTGTATCGACGGGAATCGTGGGATAGAGTTCACGATATTCACCAATTAGGATAGATGCCTGCTCGGGGGTATCAAATGAGCCAATAACGAGGGTGTATCCTCCCGTTTCTCGGTCCAGCAATGGAGTTTCTGGGTCCTCCGGAAGAGGCGAAGTCTCAACTGAAGGTGGATTTGCCGCATCATCCAAAGCAATCAAGGGTTGTTCTGGGTTTGGTTCTGGTCGAACACGGAAAGCATATTCGATGGATTGATCAACGGTATCTAAAAGATCAATGGAAGTAATATTGGCCGCCGAGTCAGCGGAGATCGAATCAGGGGCAACGGGTAAGATGGCAGGTGATTCTGCATCATTCAAGGCTTGTTGAGGGGGTGGGAAATAATTCTGAATCACGAAGTAACCGCCGATTGCAGCAACGACTACAATGATGGGTATCGCGACTCTCCAGTTGAATTTCCGACGATGCCTGACGGATGTCGATGGCATCTCTTTCTTAATCTCCAGGGAGTTCAGGTTTGCATGTGCCCCAGCCAGGAATGCTTCCAGTTCAGGATCAGGTGAGAATTCAAGCTTCCCATCAGATTGCTTAAGGATCCCTATTTCAGGGATATGGACGGGCATCTGGGCCAAGATCTCTTTGATGAGAAGATTAATGACCGCAGCGGCTTCTTCATGGGACGCTCCCAGATTTGATGCTAACCCAGAAATTAGTGATTCATCTGTGGTCAGAGAAGGATCTCCTTCAAGCACTACGCGCTTTCTCGGGGGACGAAGGATAAACTTCTGCTCACTAACCCGCTCATGCTCACTGGGGACAGACTCAACTTTCAGAGTCCCTAAGCCAGAAATCGTCAATTGATTATTCTGCAAAAGGGTCTCGCGTATGACTACCGTGACTTCTCTGAGGACTGATTTACTCTTCACAACTAAAGCGAGATGATTTGCATTAACCTTGAATGCCGTAATTTAGCCAAAGCTTTCGAATCTATCTTAGTTCAACCTCCCAATTTTATTTCTGAATGCGATTTGTAGATCGTCGCATCTTCAAATAGAATAATTTTTCCTGAATGAGTGTACTTGTGGTGGGTACGTTAGGCTTGGATGATATCGAAACTCCTCGGGAGAAGGCTGAACGTATCCTAGGTGGGAGTAGCACCTATATTGCATTTGCAGCTAGGCCGTTGGCTCATCCCGTGGGAATTGTTGCTGTGGTTGGCAGAGACTTTCCCGAGGAGTACAAGCAGTTACTGCAATCAAGTAATTTGGATCTGACAGGTATACAAACCTTGGAAGATCAGGATACATTTGCTTGGGGAGGGCGCTACAGAAGGAATATGAATATCAGAGACACTACGTTTACTCATTTGAATGCCCTGGCCAAATTTAATCCAATAATCCCAGATACTTATATAGACAGTAACGTCTTATGTCTTGGGAATCTTCCCCCTAAAACACAAAGTGATACTTTAAGTCAAATGAGTGGCAAGGGGTTCGCCGCGTGTGATACAATGAATTACTGGATTCGTAACATGCGGGAAGAATTGAATGATGTTTTTTCACAGATAGATTGTCTGCTAATCAACGATGAGGAAGCTCGCCAAATAACCGGTGAAGGCAATCTGTATGCTGCCGGTCGTCAGGTGTTGGCATTGGGTCCCAAAATATTGATCATCAAAAAAGGTGAGCATGGAGCAATCCTATTCATTGAAGAGCAAGTTTTCATTGTACCAAGTTTTCCCCTGAAAGAAGTTCGAGATCCGACAGGTGCAGGGGATGCGTTTTTGGGAGCGTTTGGCGGAAGTCTGGCAAATGAGTCATCTATTGGGCTGGATGCCCTCAAGCGAGCGGTTGTTTACGGCTCTACGGTAGCCTCGTTTTGCGTAGAATCGATGGGGCCATATGAATTGGCAAACCTGACAAATGCTGCCATTGAAGAGCGGTCCAAGTTGTTTCGGGGGATAACAGAATGGCCTGTTCTGCATGGACGTGTTTAATGTATGAACTGCTCTGACCTCGTTATTCGTGGGGTACCGGGACGAAGTGTAACTACCCAATAGATGGTACTGTACTTCTGGGGGATCTCCATCAGCAGCTTCGAACAAAATAGTGACAGTTTTTTCGCAAATATACTTCCTGACGTGACGACATGGTTTCGAGAATTTTACAATAACGTAGAGATCAGATCCTCGAATGCATCGAATAGAGGTATATTGGACTCCTCATCCACAAGCGCGTTTATACCATTTGGGCTGAAGGCAAATGCATAAAATTAGGCTGGTCAATGCAGTTTTCTTTGCTCACCACGGAGTAACCCCTGAAGAGCGGCAAGTGGGGGGGAAGTACGAGGTAGACGTAGAAGTGAAATTTGATTTTGAAGTAGCGGCACAAGACGATGATCTTGATAGGACTTTGTGCTACGAAACGATTTATCGCGTCGCGGAAAGTGTGGTGCAGGATGAAAAAATTGAATTGATCGAACGGATCGCCTATCTAATTGCGAACCAGATTGCTGAACTGGCTACCCAAATTGAGTATGTTGACGTTTGTGTTCGTAAACGGAATCCTCCAGTGGGAGGGATCGTTGACTTTGCCGAGGTGGTATACCGAAGCGAAAAAGCTAAAATGTGATCAAATCACTGAAATGTTCTTTGAGCAATGTGTACAATCTTCGGAGTGGCAGACCGACCACATTATAGTAGTCTCCATGAATCTGTTCGATAAATAAAGCTCCCAAATCATCTTGAATGCCATAGGCGCCGGCTTTATCAAGAGGTGCACCAGTTTTGACATAATTGGAAATCTCTGTTTCAGTCAGCCGACCGAAAGTGACTTTGGTAGATTCCACAACAGACACAATCCGCTCAGATTGCTTATGAACCAATGCTATTCCAGTATGCACTATGTGTGTGGAACCGCTCAGTTGACGAAGCATGTCTGCAGCCTCGAAAGCTCCCGAAGGTTTCCCGAAAATCAACCCACGAGAAACTACGATGGTGTCGGCACCAAGGATCAATGCATTGGTCTTCCTTTCTGCAATCGAAGCTGCCTTTCTGAGTGACAGATGTTCGACCAATTCTTCGGGTGTGAGTTTTTTCGTGACGGTTTCGTCCACGTTGGGGGAGATATGAATAAAGGATACACCTATCTGCCGAAGAAGCTTTCGCCTTCGTGGGGACTGGGAAGCAAGTATAAAATCGGTATGGATTTGCATGAAATGGGCTTAATTCTCCAGTCTGAGCTTTTTCATATACGCGAAACCAAGGGATAATATAATGTCGATCATCACGGTTTGTAATCACAAAGGTGGCACCGGAAAAACTACGACATCTATACATATCGCAGCCGCGTTACACTTGATGGGATACAAAACCATGATCATAGATCTGGATCCACAGGCGTTTCTGACGCGAATGATGGACATATGGCCGTCTGATACCGCCAATACGTCACTGGATTTGTTTCACTCTGATAGCAGCTTGTCTGATTTGGAAGTACTGAAATTACCTCCATTTGACCTACTCCCTTGCACTGGGGGTATGAACCATCTCTCAAGCAAACTTACCAGCGCCACGGATATGTTCTGGGTCAAGGAGGCGCTCCAGGATCAGAGTACTTATGATACGATCATCATTGATACGGCGGCCGCAGTTTCAGTGTACGCACTAAATGCCATGATTGCCGCGGATACATTGATGATCCCCGTGGTTCCTGAGGTGCAATCTATATACGGAGCAGAGCAGACGTGGGGGACCGCGAAAGAGGTGCGAAAAAAATGGAATCCTAACCTGAAGACGGCGATGTTTCTTCTGACAAATGTGGATAGGCGCAAGAAAGTGCATCATCAGTACAGTCAGTACATGCGCAAGACATACGAGGACCTAGTGATGGATACAGTCATCCGTACATGTGCCTCGCTTGCTGCGGTATGCAGGGACGGGGCCACTGTATTTGAGAGAAACCTGGATTCCCGTGGGGCTAAAGACTACGCGGCCGTTGTAGATGAGCTGGTTAGATATGTTTTACCCCCTGCAAAAGCAGAGAATGAGGTGGGGTAATGTTGAGGTTTGCACTGCACTTGACCGTAGCCGTTGGCTTGCTTTGGGGATTGCATTATGGTCCAGGTGGGATCGCACCGCTGGGAAATTTGATTGATCCTGCACGTGGGTTCTATCACAACGCGCGCATAGCTGAGCATGATTCAAGGGAAGTAAAAGTTGTGTCTACGCTGAGTGACAGTGTGACGATCGAGCGGGATGAGCGTGGGGTTCCTCATATTTTTGCTACTAGTGATAGGGATGCCATCGTTGCACTAGGATATGTCACTGCACAGGATCGGCTTTTCCAGATGGATTTTGTCAGTCGTGTTGCGGCGGGTCGAATGTCAGAAATTTTCGGTCCAGGCTCAGTAGAGGCGGATAAATACTTACGGGCAACCGGAATGAACTGGGCCGCAAAGCAGATCACTCAGGCACATGCTCAGGAGCAAGGTCTTGACTATGACTTAATGGTCTGGTTTTCTGAAGGGGTGAATGCCTTCATCAATAATCTTTCCTATGCAGAGCGGCCATTTGAATTCAAGTTGTTTGGGTATGCTCCCGAGAAGCATACGCCACTGCATACTATTCTCCTGATGCAGTACTTCAATTTTGACTTGTCATTTGAATCAGATGACGTGGCCTATGGTCTGGCGCAGGCACGTTTGAGCCCTGAGGACTATGCCGAGCTATACCCGCTTCACTCCACACGCTACAAACCAATTATTCCTTCGGAGGCGATGACTTCAAAGAATTCTATCTCTGCGATGGGGAATACATCAATAGCCTCGTCAGATGCATTGGTGCTATTGAAGCGTATGCAGAGGACTCTAAGGGGGCATGGCATTGAGGGGTTCCACCCTTCCAAGGGTTCAAACAACTGGGCAGTAACGGGAGAGCGATCTGTCACGGGTTTACCGGTGCTGGCTGGAGATATGCATCAGTCTCTGACGCTGCCATCTATCTGGTATGAGGCGCATCTATCCACCCCGTTCATGAATACATATGGCGTACTTTCCCCAGGTGTGCCACTGCTCGTCGAGGCGTTTAACGATCACGTTGCTTGGACCTACACGAACTCAGGACTGGACGGGATTGATCATTATTTACTCCGGTTAAGCGAAGATGAGCGCAGTTATGAATTCGATGGAGACTGGAAACCTCTACAAATGGTGCCGGATACAATTCATGTGAAAGGCGAGCAGGCCATCATTGATACTCTAGTATTGTCCCATTTGGGGCCAGTCATCAGAGATTCAAGTGCTGCGGTTGCTATCAAGTGGGTGGCACATGAAAAAAATCACATGATGACTGCCCTCTGGGATATGAACCGTGCGAAAGATGCGGCTCAATTGGACAGTGCACTGCAAAATTGGCACTCACCCGCCCAGAACATACTCTATGCAGATACCGAAGGGACGATTGGGATCCGGGTGGCCGGTGTTGCACCGCTCCGCGGCTCCGGTCATGGAATCGGGTTTCTGGATGGAAGTACCAGTACCACAGAATGGGTTGGTAACATTCCATTTGAGGAGATGCCCAGCGCCGTGAATCCTCCCCGTGGATATCTCACATCAACCAATCAGCAGCCGACAACGGCAGATTACCCCTACTACCTAAATCATGACTGGCGGGCAGCATACCGTTCTTTGCGCATTGACACATTGCTTTCTGGAAAGAATCAGCATAGTATTGACGATATGAAAAATTATCAGGCAGATTTTTACGTTGGCCAGTATGACGCATTCGTGCCGCTGCTTGATTCTGTACGCTCACTGTCGCCTCAGGCTGAAGCAGTCCGCAACGCATTGACTGGGTGGGATGGCTTTGCAGAAGGCGAAACGACCGGCCCACTCGCCCTACATGAGTATTTAATTGCTCTAAAACGTCTCACATGGGATGAGCCCGTGTTTGTAGATCTTCCAGTGCCAAGCGAAACCGTCCTGCTAATGCTGCTGAATCGTGGATCTAAATGGCTCGATATTCAGGAAACTCCGGCGATTGAAGATGCAGGAGGGCTCATGGCTGCGGCATTGGAAGAGGCGTCAAGTGCACTGCTGAGTCAGTATGGAGATGATTGGAGATGGACATCACATCATCAGGTAATTTTTCGACATTTGACCCAAACTCCAGCACTGGATATGTTCTGGCGCGGACCGTACGCTTATCCAGGTTACGACGAGACATTAGGTCCAGGGGATGGACTGGAAGTCACGCATAGTGCAAGTTGGCGCGTGGTTATAGATTTTAGTTCCAATCCTCCAGAGGGATTCGGGATATATGCTGGGGGGCAAAGTGGCAATCCGCTCAGCCGGTATTATGATCTTCAGATCCAAGATTATTTGGATTACAATTACAATTCACTACATAAACCTCGAAAGTACGGCAACTTGGAATCCGTTTCGTCCATTCTTACATTGAAAGGGCAATGAGTCTGATATCTGGATCGATGGGCACGGAAATCTCATTGAATTCAGTCACTTTCCCAGAGCATGCGAATTGGTACTACGTACATCCCATCCCCGAAACTTCCACACATTTCACCATCGTACAGCACTGCCCCAAACGTGAATTTGTCAGGGTATGCAGCCTTGATTTTACGTAATCCTCTGAAGTCGGAATTAGAAATGCTGGCTGCGGCTTTGACTTCAATACCAGCTATTTCAAAGGCACCACGTTCGATAACCATATCCACCTCAACTCCATCTCGGTCACGAAAATGGTGGAATATGTAAGGCTCATGTGATGAACTAGCCTGTCGCTTCAATTCCTGAAAGACAAATGTTTCGACGAGTTGTCCAAGCAGTCCGCGGTTTTTTAGTAAAGCATTAGTATCGACTCCCAGTAAGGCGCATGCCAACCCAGTGTCGCCAAAATGGATTTTAGGAGTTTTGATCAGCCTTTTCATTCGATTGCCGTACCATGGTGGAAGGCGTTCGATCAGGAATTGATGCTCCAACAATATTGCGTAGTCGCGAACTGTGTTGTAACTCATTTGCAATTTTGATGCCAATGTTGACACATTGAAGAGTTGCCCCGACAAATTTGCGGCGTATGTCAGCAGGTTTGGGATTGCTTCAAGAGAGCGAATTTTAGCTATATCAAGTACATCTTTTTGAATGATGTTATTAACATAATTCTGGAACCAAATAGTACGTCTACGACCAACTGGACGGCCAAGGGCTTCAGGATAGCCCCCGGAGACGACCCGGTCAACGAGATTTTTTGCCAGCCGTTTTTTCTGGCGCATCCGAAAATCACCCGCAAATAGCCGGTCCAGGAAATGGGGAGATTGGATCTGTTCAATTTCTTGCTGTGATAGGGGATGAAGGCGGAGAACTTCCATGCGACCGACAAGTGCATCGGCCAGCTCCGGTACAAGGAGCAAACTCGTTGAACCTGTCAAAATGAATCGACCAGGTTTTCTGTTACGGTCCACCGAAAGCTTTAGAGTACGGAACAACTCGGGTACACGCTGAACTTCATCAAGTATGGTTTGATCTGCACAATCGCTTATGAATCCCATTGGGTCGTTTTGAGCAAACACTCGGGTTTCCGCGTCGTCAAAGGTAGAATAGGAATAATCGAGTGATTCTCCCATGCTTCTTGCAAAGGTTGTTTTCCCAGATTGACGTGGTCCGTGGATCAGTGTCACGGGTGTATCTCTAATGGATTCGCTGAGCAAGAATCTTAATTGCCTAGGAATGATCTCTTGTTTGGGCATTTATCGGCAGATTTTCAGAAAGTGCTTCGGCAGATATTCAGTTAACACCTCGGCAGATTTTCAGTTAACACCTCGGCAGATTTTCAGTTAACACCTCGGCAGATTTTCAGTTTCAACATTCTAGAACTGTCAGAGGTGCTTCTTCGAATCATCAGAGATACCTCCTGAGCATGTAGATCCATTTCATGGATTCCATGAAGGAATTCAGCTCACATTTGAATAAATTCAAAGTGTGTAAAGGACTGTCGTTAAAGGTTTATCCGAATATTCAGTCTGTTGAATTCCTCTCGGTTCTCATCGGTCATTCACACACTGATCCGGTGCACATCTTTACTGACTCTGACGATTTTTAGTATTTTGCCGGATCTTCTGGAAGATATCTTTAGCTATATCGCCGAACCAATCGATTGATTGATGCAGACTATGAACAGCAGCACACAGCGTTTTACATCCCGATGGGGAATGCTTCTAACCGTTCTGGGCATGGCGGTTGGGACGGGCAATATTTGGAGATTTCCCCGGATCGCGGCTACGAACAGCGGAGATGATGGCGCAGGGGCGTTTCTTGTAGCGTGGCTCGTTTTCCTATTCCTATGGAGTGTTCCCCTCATCATTGCAGAGTATGCACTGGGACGGAAAGGTCGACTAGGCGTAATTGGGACGTTCACCAAGCTCGCAGGTGATCGCTTTAGCTGGATGGGTGCCTTCTGCGTTTTTGTGGCGGCAGCCATCTTATTCTATTACACAGTCGTAGCCGGGTGGTGCATCTACTATCTCGGGCGAATGGTTTTCCTTGGGCCAGATCTCACGTATGAGGCCGCACAAGGGGCTTGGGATGGCTTCCAGAGTAGTTATTTCCCGATACTTTTTCATGTACTTGTAATTGGAGTTGGAGCTTGGGCAGTATGGAAAGGTGTTGGACGAATTGAGCGCGTGAACAAAATCCTAGTCCCAACACTTTTAGTAATTGTATTGATCGCACTGGTAAGAACCGTCTTTCTCAATGGTGCAGGTGACGGGATCCAATTTTTGTTTACCCCCGACTGGCCTACATTGACGCAACCCAGGATATGGCTTGAAGCCCTGACGCAGAACGCCTGGGATACAGGGGCAGGGTGGGGGTTAGTGCTCACCTATGGGGCTTACATGCAGAGCAGGCATGGGGTTGTTCAAAATGCATTTATCACTGGTGTCGGAAACAATACAGTTTCCATCCTTGCAGCAATTATTGTGTTTGGGACTGTATTTGCAATTCTTGGACAGGAGATGTCTCGTCCAGAGGTACTTGAAGTCATGCGTACCAGCGGGCCCGCTGCCACCGGGCTTACCTTCATCTGGATGCCGCAACTGTTTGCAAAAATGCCAGCTGGAAGCATTCTGGCAGTTCTATTCTTCTTGGGTCTGTCCTGTGCAGCAATTAGCTCACTGATTTCCATGATCGAAATGGTTGTGCGCTCCGTAACGGATTTTGGTGTTAACCGGTCACATGCAATTGTCGGAGTCTCGATCGCATCTCTGGTCTTGGGGATTCCATCTGCGATCAATCTTGGCTTTTTTGAAAATCAGGACTTTGTTTGGGGATTAGCACTCATCATTTCGGGAGCCTTTATGGCTATCCTGGTGATTCGACAGGGAGTCCGTTCATTCCGAGAGAAAGAAATTGATAACATGGTGGGAGATTGGAGTTCTGGTAGGCCATGGGATATTCTGCTGAACTACGTTGTACCACTTTTGGCGTGCGTGTTATTAGGCTGGTGGTTATGGTTATCCGTAACGGTTTACGCCCCTGATACCTGGTATAACCCGACGGATCCGTTTAGCCTGATGACATGCATTATGCAATGGGGAGTCGTGATCACGATACTGGTGATACTGAATCGCTCTATGGCAAAGCGTATTCGCTCTACTAATAATTTGGCATGATATCTGCTTAAACAGATAGTAAAACTACAATGATAGAATCATGTATCGACTAATTCTCCTCGCTGTAAGTTTACTACCCAGTGTGGTTTCAGCACAGGTGTCAGTTGGTGGTGTAATGCCGGATGTAGCACTTCAAAATATGCGCGGTGGAGACACTTCGACCCATGCACTTTTTGGAGATCAGGGCGCTGCCTTTGTGTTTTGGAGCAATGACTGTAACTGGACGGATCAGTATGAATCCCGCGTTGAGGCCCTTAATACGGCAAGTGTTCCGGTAATTTTAGTGAACAGTAATGATGCAACGGTTTTCCCGAAAGAGGCCGAGCCCGGAAAGCAGTACGATGTGGCATACGTTCGTGACCTCGGGGGGAATTTAGCTCAGGCTCTGGGTGCGGAGAGGACCCCGCATGTATTTGTTTTTGATCGAGAAAAAGCACTTGTCTATGCAGGTGGGATTGATGATTCACCTGCCGACGCACAGCAAGTACAGGCAGCTTGGTTTCAAGATGCCATTGAACAACTCTCCAGTGGGCAATCTGTGAGTGTCTCCTCGACGCAATCGTTCGGTTGCCGGATCAAACTACCGTGACGATTGCGGAAATAGAAGCCCAGTTCACGGGGCTGAATCGTGGGGATAGTTCTTTTGCTGAGATAGAGCAGGTACTGGAGACCTACCAGAGGACGTATTGCGAGGTCTATCGACGCTTTGGAGAGAAGCATCTACCGGTGTCAGCATTCAAACACGCCGAAATCGCAACATTCCCGGTTTCGGAAGCGGAATGCGTGTTTGTGAGTAGCGCGACAGGGAGCGGGCTTCGAAGTCGACATTTTGTGCGCCGGCTAGCTGTGTATGATGCTTCCGTGTGTGCAGCTTTCGAAGCCGTGTTTGGGAAGGGACCATACACGATTTGGGCTCATTTACCGGGATATTCTACCGAGTCCTCTCTCGTTTGCATGCTGAAAATTCTCATCCAACGGTATGGGGATGAGAGAAGTCAGTTCTTTCTGGCTAGCGAGCCCCCCGGTAATCTTGATGCCACCTCTCCCTTAGTGCTTTTTGGTGCGGCATTTGGTCTTCTATCTTTGAGTGAGGCAGGTCCTTGGCAGTTGCCTCAAAATGCACGGATTGTGGAAACCGGTGGGATGAAAACCCATCAACGCGATATTACTCGGAGGGAACTGCATGCGCGTTTGGCGGAAGGGTTCGGTATTCAAGAAGAGCACGTTTGGAGCGAGTATGGGATGTGTGAGCTTCTAAGCCAAGCCTATGCCCAAGGTGGGCCCGTGTACGTGCCTCCGCCATGGATGCATGTTCGGGTCGTTGATCCACATAATCCAAAACAGATTCTATCTGATGGGCAACCCGGGCTTATCGCGGTTACCGATTTGGCAAACATCCACACGGTCTCCAGTATTCTTACAGAGGATCTGGGAGTGAGCCATGGAGAAGGGTTTGAAGTTTTGGGACGTTTCCCAGGAAGTGCATTAAGGGGGTGCAATTTTTTATTGGAGAGTGCGTAAATATTCAACGGACCACTCGGATGCATTCAAAGTGAGAAGCGGCTTAATCAACATTGAGTCACCGAGATGGGGGCGGTAGAATACTCCTCAGAGTTGCAAATGTTATATGGCGTGATTGCGGTTAATTTCCTGTGTTGGCAATATCAAAATACTAGGATTCGCATTCCAAACTTACACACCTAAAATCATGACACACAACATAAAGTACTGGTTCGTTCGCGTTATTGCAATCATGGTCATATCCTTTATCGCTTATAGTGGTGGCGAATTGCTTGATAGAGCTACAGCTACCGCTGAGGCTGAATTCTGTGAGAACGATAGGTGCATAAATATTTTCGAAATTGGTTATTGCTATGATGCCCCAGGTTCCAAGCGCGGCTGCAATAAGATAGGGGGCAGTCGTGACACCTATAGATGTGGAGGGCCTAATGATGGGAAAACCCACATTCTCCAGTAGTTGGGTGCTGCAGATCGGTAAATCGATTGTCCCACACAAATTTGTGAATGTTTTCCGCTGTGTGGGCTGGTGTATTGCGGTAATAGTTACAACTGTATTTTCCCAGGGAGTGGGAAAAGCCCAAGCTGTGATTCACCCAACAAAGGAGAATATTCCAACTTCTTCTGATCCCCGTTTTGAGTTGAGTCATGAGATTGAAGGGGCTGATTTCTGGCACTGGAATTCATCGAGCATTTCGGAGATTGGGGTTGACGAGGGGGACACTTTCCAGATGCTCGGCATTGTATTTGACTTGGAGACTGATAGAGAAAGAACCGTTTATTATTTGGATCTGATTCACTCAGAGGTTCGCGCATATGATTACGAAGGGAATTGGATTGGAAATGTGGCGAATTCTGGAATTGGTCCTGGGGAACTTCAAAGCCCCGTTGGTTTGCTTGTTATCCCGGACAATAGTCAGATAGTTATTTCAGATCAGCTGACCCATCATGTTTTCGAGCGTAATGAGGCAACATTTGAGTTAGTGTCAACGCAGCGTCCTACGAATCCCAGTAGAAACGGACATCTCTGCACGATGAATGAACACTACTATCTAGTATCTTATGAATTTGGGTCCGCTGCATCTGAGCACAAAATCATCCAAAAATATACTCTGGATGGTGAATGGGTGACTTCTTTCGGAACGCCGTATATCTACGATGATCCGTTATTTCCGATTGTGTTTGCTGATGAAACGTTTATTGCATGTAACTCGGAGCATAACACCATTGCAGTAATCACAAATCACATTCCTGCCATGACGGGCTATTCAGATCAGGGGGAACTACTGTGGCAAGTCACCTTTCCCGATTTTCAGTCGGATGTAGTAGAAGAACTAGTGATAGAGGGGAGGGTAACTAGTAGGGTTATGTTTGAAGCAGGCACTTCCGTATTTCGGTCATTGTTATCCGATGGAGAATATTTCTATGTGACCTATGTTTTTCGAGAAAAAGCTTCACGATTGTTACAGAGATTACGTTTATCAGAAAGCCATGCATTCAGGGTGAATGCTCATTCTGGATTGGGTGTTTATTTGGGGGCTGCTGGCCCTGAGGAGGGCGAATTATTGGTGGCAATGGATGGGGAATATCGCTTTACTGTCACAAATAATTCTGGGTTTCCACAGATTAGGATACATAGTTTTCGATAAAGTCTAGAAGTGTGACTGACTCATTGAGGAATGAACCTAGGAAGTATCGTTGGAAACAATCGGTGGTGGATTTTGTCAGCTGCTGTCCTAGTTGCTACTTCTTTTGCTGTAGGAATCAGCGGGATATTTCAGTTGATACCTATCGTGGAAATTCATTGGCCAAAACAGGTTACTGAAATAGGATATGTACCGTCGTATGCAGAAGCTTCGGATAAGGAACTCGTGATGGTTTTTATGGGATCTTCCACCTGTGCCTTTAGCAATCACGACGCTTTACCGCCATTAATTGAGGATGCAAAGCTAAAACTGCAAAGTAAATCTATTGACCAAGGCTGGTCCTTCAGCGTGATCGGTGTGTCAGTAGATTGGCGTGCATCGGATGGCATTACCCATCTCGGCAAATTTGGCCATTTTGATGAAATAATGACGGGACGTAAATGGCACGGAACAGCAGCAGATCTCTATTCAAGAAAAATAATTTCAGGAATTCGGGCGACACCGCAGATATTTGTGTTTGCCCGCGATTACACCCAGAATAGTGAAGAGGTAAAGGAGTCGGTTCCCAAAGAGATTCCAATTCATCGTGTGGCAGGTATAGGGCAAATTGAAAATTGGCTGAATAGAGGGCTCCCTTTACCTCAAGACGCGCTACGACGTTTTTCAGGAACAGACGGTGCCCCTTAGGGATCACGTATCCAAGTACAGAAGGATACAACTAGTGAAGGGGTAGTGATATTTCAGATTGGGGGAAAGTAGTTTCAACAATTGTCGAAGTCGGTGTGTTACATGAGGCTCACTAGATAGGGCCTTATTGGAAAGTGCATGAATTCGCTGATCACCGGGTTGTCTAAGGCCACCCACGTCTGGTCTGATCCTGGCCTGCCATGTAGAAAAGACGCCGTGCAGGCAACGCTGACAGCATCCAACTCATTTACGGAGGAGGCCCTGGAGTTTGCGATTGATCAGCAAATGAGCGAGGTGACGAAATCCGCGTTGATGGCTTGGATTGGGGGAAGAAGACCAAAACGTGTTCATCAGGTTGGGGTGATCAATGCCGGGAATGTACCATTCGCTGGATTGCAGGACCTTCTTGCCGTTATTCTTTGTGATCATTCCTATGTTGGTGTGTTGTCCAGTAAATCTCCCTACCTCTTGCCAGCATTTGTTCAGACGGTCCGCGATCAGGGAGTAGATTTGGGTGTGAACTTTGTAGATCATGAAGCAGTCTGGAGGCAGGCGCAGGCGGTCATGGCGACTGGCAGTGATTCAACGATTGCCCAAATCAGTTCTCTTGCAACGATCAAGGGGCTACCACAGCAGAAGTGTTTATTTCGGAGTAACCGGTATGGGGTTTCAATTCTGGATGGACGTGAAACTGATCATGATTTGGATGACCTAGCACTGGATGTATTGTTGCATGAGGGGATGGGATGTCGCAATGTAGCACTTATTTTTGCACCTGCAGGACTTGAACCGGACCAGTGCCTCGAACACCTCGCTCGGGTGCGAGGGATATTTCCTGCACATCCCTCAACACCGGGAAGATTAGAAATGCAAAGAGCTTACTTAGCCGCGGTCAAGCAGCCACATGCGTATGGAGATGGCTTGGAATTTTTGGTCAGCAAAGGGCCTCCCGAAGTCCAGGTTCCGGGACATGTACGTTGGGTGGAATATGAGGATCTTGATGAAGTGATTCGCTTTGTTGAAGCAACATTTAGCGAAGTGCAATGCGTTGTGGCGCGTGATAGGTTATGCGAAAAATTGCCGGAGACTTGGGATGCTCAGCCACTTGGTACGACGCAAAAACCAGCACTCGCATGGAAGCCTGACGGAAGAGATACCATTGATTTCCTGTGTAACTTATAGAGGAACAAGAAAAGGCCCGCACAAGTTTGCGTTGTGCCTGGCAGCATAGCAATTGATCGTCAAGAGACGTGTGGAAAACAAGTAAGTCCGATCGCATTACACTGCATTCCAAGGAGCTGATCAAAAATCTCCAGGCTTGGCTGGATCTCAGGGTTCAGCTGGCAGGTTGGCAGTATTGGGATACGATTCTACAAAACCGAAAAACGATCTATGCCGTGATCGCCGCAGGTTTTTTACTTGCCATTTCTGTTATCTTTCTGCTAATTGCTGCGGCATTGGGGGTAGGATTTCTGTTGGGGCACATAGTGTGGGGATTTGTGTCCGTTGGCGTGATTATGGGAGTGGGTGCCTGGCTCCTGAGTCGCTTAACGGTCCGGTTGATGAACCCCGAAATTGAAAATATAGATCGTACGATTACTGAGACGAATGGACAAAATGGATCAGAAAAAGAAACGGACGAGTAGTGACGTCCGCGCAGCGCTTGATGACCGCGCACACCAAATTGAAAAGCACTTGGGTGCGCTTCGCCGTGAAGTGAGTGGCATGGTGCCTCCCGTTAAGGATATCATTGTCAAACATCCCATTGGCAGTGCCTGTGCGGTTCTTGGTGCGGGTGTGGTACTAGGGTACTTGATTGGGGGTGGTCGGCGTGAAGGAGGCTCTGGTGATGGTGCACTACTTGACGCAGTATTGGCTCCTGTGGTTGAGTCTATTAAAGAGCGTTTGAACAACGGAGAAACCTCAGAGGAAGCGGTCCGTGGAGCCCTGCGTACGTATGTGGTCCCACAGCGAGCCAGCGCACTCAACGAATTATTCCGGTTACTCCTCCCTATGGCTGTTGAGATGAGCCTAAAGGCGCTAGATAAGGATGGGGAAGAGGAAGAATCCTGATATTGTCGAAGCAGATCATCGACTTGTCTTCTTGGGGCCTCCAGGTTCAGGCAAAGGCACACAGGCAAGGCTGCTGGCGACGAAGCGTGGACTTTCGCACATATCTACGGGAGTCATTCTCCGCACAGAAATAAAAGCGGAGACTTCGATAGGCACTGAAGCAAGAAAGTATATTGTCACGGGGCGTTTGGTTCCTGACGAGATGATACGCTCATTGGCCGAAGATGCGATCAAGGCTGCAAATTTCCGAGGATTTATTCTTGACGGCTACCCGCGTACAATCCAGCAAGCCCAGTGGCTACATGAATTTCTGGACGCTCAAGAGGTCTCCTTGACCGCTGTGATCCAATTAGTTCTTGACGATGAGGATGTGGTTTCACGCTTATCGCAGCGGCGAATTCATTCTCTTACCGGCGAAAATTTCCATTTATCGAATAAGCCACCACCCAAGGAGGAGGCTGAATTTATCGTCTCTCGCCCAGATGATCAGCCGGATGCGATTCGAAAACGGCTAAAGGTGTATTACCGGGAGACCCACCCGTTGATTGAGTATTATGACTCTCGAGGCCTTCTTTTGCCTGTTCAGGCTTTAGGCTCGTTTTCCGAAGTACACGCCCAGATACGCTCCACCCTGCAAATGCCGTAGTTTCCAGAAATCAATGGTAGCACATGGGAAGGCAGCAGGACACTGATCTGGAAGTAAAGCTTGAGAGACTTCGCACCGAGATTAACTCAGGTCTTTCAGACTTGGTCAAACACCATCAGCCAAGTGAGCTCTATGACTCCGTGCGTTATGTGCTTTCAGGTGGAGGTAAGCGTGTGCGACCGGTTTTATTAGTTCTTTCGGCAGAGGTATTTGGGGTTGGAATCAGGCACACGATGCCACTCGCTTTAGCTGTAGAGCTGATCCACAATTTCTCTCTCGTCCACGACGACATCATGGATCATGCAGATAGTCGCAGGGGTCGAAAAACGGTTCACGTCCTATGGAATATAGACACAGCAATTCTATGCGGTGATGTATTACTTGCTTTGGCAGCTGAATGTATTGGACGGGCAACTTCAGGAGATACTGCACAACTAACCCGGGCATTTGGGAGGATGATTCGAGAATTATGTGAGGGGCAGGCGTTAGATATGGTCATCGGAAATAGCCAGAATCTCACGACCGATGACTATCTGCATATGGTTGATGGTAAGACAGGTGGGCTGCTCTCCGCTTCACTTGAAATGGGGGGAATTGCCGGCAAAGCAGACTCCGATTCTTGTTTGGCATTAAGGGAGGCAGGTAAATTTATAGGGAGAGCCTTTCAGATTAATGATGATCTCTTGGATCTGGTGGCAGATGATCAGCGCTGGGGAAAGGTTCAGGGAGGAGACTTGATGGAGGGAAAAGGGACGTATCTATTGACCGAAGCACGTCAGCGGGCAACAGGGGAAGATGCAGCATTCTTTGCGGGGATCTATCCTGGTTCAGGTCTAACCGAGGAGGAAATTCCCAAGGCGCGAGCACGAATGGAGGCACTTGGGGTTTTGGATGCAGCACGTGAACATGTCCATAGCTACACGCATCAGGCTCTGGATCGGATCCGTTCGCTATCGGGAAATACCACGGAGCTTCACGCGCTCATTCAAGAGATAGGCTCTCGGATCTATTAGTGTTGATCCGTTTTTCGGATACACGGTTCAATGGCGCTCGAATTGAACTTACAGGTTCTTGCAGTTGATAACTGCGCAGACCGAAATCATTAGATAATGACAAAAAAGATATTAGACCAGATTGATTCGGAAGGAATGTACGAGGCTGTTCGGAGTTTCTCTGAGCAGTTGAAACAGGGGCGTGCACGCGCTCTGAAAGCCAAATTTAATGGTTGGCCGGGAGATAGGGTCACAGGAGTCGTAGTTGCCGGTATGGGAGGCAGTGCGATGGGGGGAGATATTTTAGCGGCACTTTCAGTTGACCACGCATCCATCCCGGTTGCTGTATCACGTAGTTATTCCTTACCTGCATGGGTGGGGCCCAATACCGCTGTTGTGGCCTCAAGTTATTCGGGGAATACTGAAGAAAGTCTGGCCGCCTTCGAGGATGCCATTGCACGCGGGGCCAGGGTAGTGACCATTTCTACGGGAGGGAAACTTGCTGAGCGTGCTCACGCAAACAACGTTCCGCTTGTGCAACTTCCTTCCGGAATTCAGCCGCGTGCAGCGCTGCCGCATTCATTGTCCGCACTGTTGACGATTACGGAGCCGCTTCAACTTACAGCAGTTCGTCCAGAGGATTGGGATGAATCTATATCCATAACTGCTCAACAGTCAGAGGTGATGTCGGATCTGCCTAACCCAGACAATCCAGCCATGAAGTTAGCTAAAACTTTGCACGGCCGGTTTCCGGTAATCTATAGCAGTGAGCAGTTTGCCGCGGCGAACACGCGTTGGTGCAATCAAATGCATGAGAATGCAAAGAGCTTTGCCGTCGGGAATTGTCTCCCCGAGATGAACCATAACGAGATCATGGGGTGGGCACGATTCCAGTCGGAATTAAAGAAACTCGCTGTCATCGTGCTACGCGATAAGGAAGACCATAAACGCACGCAACGCAGGCTTGAGGTGACACAATCGTTATTGGCTCCGCATGCACACAGCTGGAATGAGATAAAAAGCGAAGGCAATAGCAGACTCGCACGTCTTCTATCTATCATGTATGTCAGCGACTGGGTGAGCCTGTATCTTGCGATATTGAATGAGACGGATCCATCTCCAGTAGGATTGATCTCCGAGCTGAAGGCGGCCTTGGCGCGAGGCTGATGACGGAACGGTGTGTGAATAATGGCGTTGCGTACAGGAACCGCCATTAATTCATGCGCTACACGGTTGCTGTATGGAGCTTGTATGTTACTCTGGGGGTTACTGTGCTCCCAGTGTTCGCCCAGTACAATTCTCATTTCGGGCGCAACAAGATCCAGTACGAAGATTTTGACTGGAATGTGCTCCAGACAGAGCATTTCGATGTGTATTTCTATCCCGAAATGCAGGAGCTCGCTGAACATGGTGCGGCCTTTGCGGAAGAGGCGTACGCAGAGCTCCAAAATCGATTCAACTTTTCCGTGACGCGCCGCGTCCCCATTGTATTTTATTCCTCCCAGTTGCATTTCAAGCAAACAAACATCACAGATGGGTTTATCCCTGATGGTGTAGGGGGCTTTTATGAGTTTCTAAAGGGACGCGTGGTGATCCCTGCGAATGGGAATCTGCATCGATTTCGGCGAGTGGTTCGCCACGAAATGGTGCATGTGTTCACAATGCATAAGATCGCACGTGTGTATCGGGATTATCGTATTCCAATGGATCGGTTGCCTCCACTGTGGTTTACCGAAGGGTTGGCGGAGTATTGGTCGGGTCCACAAGACTACCAACATGAGATGATCATGCGGGATGCAATCTTTGCGAACTATTTGGTCCCCTTGGAAAATATGTACAGAATTAGTGGCTCCTATGTGATGTACAAGGAGGGGGAAGCTTTATGTCGTTTTATTTCGGAGAACTATGGTGAGGACAAGCTCCTGGCTCTTATTGAGAACGCCTGGATTGACCGGGATTTCCGGAAGGTAATAGAGTATACTTTGCAGGAGGATTTACAAGAGATCAGTATTCAGTGGCAGCAGTGGCTGCGCAAAACTTATTATCCCAAATTGGATGCTGCTCAGAGTCCTACCCTGTTAACGGAAGGACTTTCTACGGAAGGGTTTAACTCAAAGCCAGCTTTCTATCAGACGAAGAGTGGGCAGCGGCAGGTTTTGTTCACGGGTAACCACGGCGGTTACAGTAATGTATATTATGTTCAGGTCGATTCGACGTATGCTCCAATTGATCAACCGGGGGTTTTAATTCGTGGTGAGCGCAACAGTCAGTTTGAATCGTTTCATCTTCTGGATAGCCGGATGAGTGTGTCGGAAGATGGGCGATTGGCTTTTGTTACCAAAAGTGGGGAGGCAGATGTGATCCATATCTATGACCTAGAATCCGGCTCAATCGGACCCATCTACGGTTTTGATGGAATGCTTGCGCTGTATTCACCGTCCTGGAGCCCAGATGGGATGCATATTGCCTTTGTGGCGATTGATCAAAGCGGTTTCATAGATCTGTACGTTTATGATATCGAGGGGGATCGGCTAAGGCGGTTAACGAATGATAGTTATGATGAGCGTGATCCAGCCTGGAGCCCGGATAGCCATTATCTGGTTTTTTCCTCTGATCGGACTTCAAAGGGCTTCGAAAATTCCTACAACCTGTTCACGTATGAACTGGAGACGGGGACGATTGATTATGTCACCTATGGTTCGCAGCATGATTTTTCTCCCAGTTGGAGCCCGGATGGTTCTCAGATTATTTATACGAGTACGAAAAAAGATTCAATGGGACGTTATGGCGGCCAGGATCTTTATGTAATTGATACCAAGCCGACCCCGCCTGTTGTCGCACTAGCGGATACGAAAATCCATGAAATTAGACCACCAAGCCCCGGATTACGATGGAAAAAGCGCTTGACAGAGTTAACCACCGCGATCTATGATCCGGTTTGGACAGAGGATCATCAGGTCATCTTTTCTGCATTTGAGAACTATCGATTTACTGTGCGGGCTTTGGGTGGTTTGGATACATTATTGCAGAGACCTGTGTCGTTGCATCCAGAGCCCCAGGTCATAGAGCCCCAGGAACCCTGGACGTTTCCACGGATTGAGGCGACTTCTGAAACTGATCGTTTGCGGTATCGGCGGCGGTATGGATTGGATATTGCGCAAGGACAGATATCCAGCAGTGCAGTCTGGGGTACAGGTGGTGCCGCCGTCCTTGCCTTCTCAGATCTTTTGGGCAATGATCGTTTCTTTCTTACCATATTCAACACGAGCGAATACACGGGAGATTTTCTCAGAAGCCTAAATGTGAATATTTCCAGGTTGCATCTCAATCGCAGGGCGAACGTTGGGTACGGGGTTTATCGGTATGGGGGATTGAGGTATGATCTGACCGACCCGGATGCACCTACAGAGTTTCCGCGTTTCTGGGAGGAGGTATGGGGTGGATTTGGAGCAGTGAGTTATCCACTCTCGATGTTTCGACGGATTGATGTGGCGACATCTCTGAGTTGGGATCACAAGGAAGTACCTCAACGAAGGATTGATCGTCAGGCACTGTTGTTGACGAACCAAATCAGCCTAGTTCATGATAATGCATTGTTTGGTTATAATGGCCCCCAGGATGGATGGAGGGGGAGGATATCTGCGGCATATACGACTGATTTGCTGTATTCTAACGTAAATTACATAACGTTGGAGGCAGACATTCGGCATTATTTGAGGATAGCACGGAACGTGACCTTTGCGTCTCGCGCTTTGGGCCGTATGAACCATGGGCGTGAGGCCCGTTTGTGGTTCATGGGCGGAAGTTGGGACTTGCGGGGATACCCACTCTTTGATGTACGCGGCAAGAAGGCCTGGTTTACATCTCACGAGCTTCGCTTCCCTCTGGTTGAGAACCCTTCGGCATACGTTCCTCCTTTAGCAATTTTGGGGATTGTTAACCTTAGGGGTGCATTATTTTTTGATGCCGCGCACACTTGGAATGATCGGTACAACGAGCGAGTTCGCCAGATTTATGCCGGAGAAACCCTTGGTTCCACGGGCTTCGGGTTCCGACTTAATCTATTTGGTGGGTTTGTGCTCCGGTATGATCTAGGTTATCGTTTTCGTGATGCATTCAAGTCGCGGGAATCAAATCTTTTCCGTCAATTCTTTTTCGGGTTCGATTTTTAGGAATTGCTTATCACTTTTTCTGCTACTCTGCATTGGCTGCGGTGGGCTGGCGGTGAGTGTAGATGCACCATCAGCGACTCAAGCTGAGCCGCACCTACCCTTGGGAATCGCATGGACGTACAACGCCCGGGCGGGATTCGGACCAGATGCTCCACAGATTTTCGACAATTCTGTCATGGTTGCGACTAGACAGGGAATAGTTCATTTCATTGATGTAGTCACAGGTAAGCGAGGCGGAAATAAACGATTCGGAGACGCAATCAATGGGTCTCCTGCAGTGATCGGAAATACATTGATTGTGCCACTGGCAGGGGGACGTACGGCGTTAGCTGCATATGATCTGGACCGTGCGGATATGCGCTGGCGTCTTCGCGGGGATCCTATTCAGGTTGGGGTCACCGCCTTGGAGTCAGGGGGGATTTATGTGAATACCGCTGGAGAGGTGCGGCGTTTTGAGATAGACGATGGGGCAGTGGTCTGGACCCATCAGATAGAGGGGCGTGCACGCGTACATGCTTCTCCCTTGGTCCATCATCAGTTGGTTATTGTTGTCATTGATAATGGAACCGTTTTGGCGCTTTCGCTCAATGATGGAAGTCAGCTGTGGTCGGTAGATGTAGGTTCACCAATCTATGTCGCCCCAGAGATATATGGCGAAATACTATTGGTATCAACGACACGGGGGAGCCTATTTGCCATGGATGTACAGAAAGGAGAAATTCATTGGAACACAACATTGGCGGATGAGACTGTTCAGATTTCTTCACCGACTGCAGATCATGAGCTTGTGGTGGCAGGTGCATCCGATGGAGTTTTGCGGGTGTTTGATCTTGATACCGGGGAAATAAAATGGAGTGCACAGTGCTCGGATGCATTGGCGGCACGGCCTCTGATAACTTCCGAAGTAATCTACACGGGAAGTATGGGGAACTGGTTCTATGCTTTTGATCGCCATAATGGTGACTTGCTACAGCAAATCGAGCTTCGGGGCCGAGTGAAGAGCGCAATGGCCCTGGCTGAAGGTGGATTGATTATTTTAACGGAGCCGCGTTATGTGGTCCGACTTACGCCTTTGAATACAGATGTTCACCTGTAATCGTCGATTTATAGGGATATGGTGTGGAGTTCTTTTCACCTTTATTCCATCTATCAGCATGGCACAATCCCAGATCCTGGTCCATATTCTAAGTAATGATATGGATGCAGCAGCTTATGCAGACTCATTGTACTTGGGACCCGCCGGTGGAGGCCCATATTGGGTTGATTCCACGACCAAGACCATCCGTCTTTCGACGCTCCGCGCTGCGGCTTGGAGTATGCCGCCGATTCAAGTACCTCTAAGGGCTGAGTCGGAAGATAGCGTACAGGTCACACTGAATTTTCCAAATTATCATCGGATTGAGTCTTATCCCTTCGGAGCGGAAGCCTGGTTGCAGGAGGGTGTGAAGCAAAGGCTTCTTGGGTTAACTCCCGTCGTATTCACTTCTTCGGGGACTGTTGACGGTATGTTTCGTATTGAACTGGAAGGATATATTCCCAGCATAGTGAAACCAAAAACAGATCTATGGAATCGCTACGAGGTTTCATTGAAGGCGCTCGCTCAGGTAAATGAGCGGTCAGGGCTGAGCCCTGCGATGAAGCAGCGAAGAAGCTGGATTGATTGGGGTACAGCAGCGGTAGCGATGGCAGCAGGTGTCGTGGCTGTACACTACAAATTCCGCGCAGATCGGATCAATGACGAATACCTCATGACGGGGGATGCATCTCTACGTCCACGTGTAGCTAGGCTGGATGATTATTCGGGAGTTGCACTAGGGGTCATGCAAGCTGGGCTTGTCACTCTGGCGGTTCGCTTCGCGCTCAAGTGAAAAGCGTGTTTCTTCAACTTTCATGGAAGTATTCCGTAGAGTCTGCTATTGTGATACGGTAAGATGAATTGGCTTGACATATTGATTATCGTAGTTCTAGGGGTCGGCTCCCTGATAGGGTTTCGACGTGGACTCATACTCCAACTTTTTGGTTTGGTCAGTTTTGTTGCATCATTTTTGATCGGTTTCCTCTACATGGAAGGTGTGGGGGACTGGTTTGAAAATCAGCTAGGAGTTTCCGTAACGTATTCTTCTCTTTTTGGCTTTGGGGCGGTGTTCCTGGGCGTTTACGTGTGTGCGATGATCGTTACCCGTTTCCTCGACAAAGTGGTCAAAAAAACTGTGGTGATCGGTGGCTTGAATCGGATTTTTGGGGGAGTCGTAGGACTGATCACCTCGGGCTTGGCATTAAGCTTGCTACTCTATGCTTTGGCCACGGTGAATCTCCCGCCGAGTGAGCTTCGCAGTTCGTCTGCACTCTACGAAGTCGTGTATCAATTCTTCCCACAGACATGGGATCTGGTAACCCAAAAATTCCCTGAGCTCTCTGAGCTAATCGACCGCTTCCCCTCTGTATTTTAACCGGCCCACGTCCAGACTCTGCCCGAGGGTAGATCTGTGTGTCGTCGGATCCGATATTCCTACCAAAATCATGTTTCAAGGTTGATTCATGGTGCAGTCTTAAATAATTTAGATTTAGACTGAATCTAAATAATAATGAAGTTGTTGAAGCGGCGGTCCGGGGAGTTCTGCCGGAACCTTATTCACTACGACAAAACATGATCAAACTTAAAATGAGAATTGCACTTCTTGCTACTTTGTTGTTATTGAGTGTCACCACGAGCAGTGCACAAAGCTCCAATTCTTGCGGCCTGCTGGTGATGGCGCATGGTGGAGCGGAGAAGTGGAATGCAGCAGTTGAGGATGCAGTTGCCCCAGTCCGTGAAAAGATCCCCACTTCCATAGCTTTTGGGATGGCGAATCCTGAAACCATGAAAGCGGCAGTCGCTGAATTGGAAGAGCAGAAGATTGATTGCATCGCCGTTGTACGGTTGTTTATGTCCGCGCATTCATTTCTTCATCAGACGGAGTACCTTCTGGGATTAAGAGAAGATCCGCCCCCTTTCTTTATATCTCATCATGGACCTCAGCATCACCATGAGCCACCAACTCCGGTGGAATTTCAGGGTAAAATTGCTATCAGTCAAACGGCTTTGCTGGATGCTTCCGAGATGGGAGAGGTTCTGGCTATGAATGCTCGTGCACTCAGCGATAGCTCCGGCAATGAATCTGTCCTAATTATTGCACACGGGGCGGGAGATGATGTAGTGAATGACGAGTGGCTTCTGAAGCTGGATCGGTTGTCGGATACTGTTCGGGAAATCGGTCTCTTCCGTAGCGTTGCGGTTCACAGTTTGAGGGAGGATTGGAAAGAGAAACGGTCCAAATCTGAGGCAGACATTCGTGGATTCGTAGAGGAGCATACAGAAGGTGATGGTCGTGTGATTGTGCTTCCTTTCAGATTGTTTGGGTTTGGACCGTACGCCAAAGTTCTGGAGGGACTAACCTATGAATCCAATGGTATTGGATTGTTGCCACATCCAAAAGTGAGCACTTGGATTGAGCGGACTGCCAATGAATTGTTCGTTGAATTATCTCAGGATACAGATGCATGATTTTGGATGCTCTTGATTGGTAATTGAGAGTTTTTGGTCGAGCTGTGAAATTCTTCGTGAGTCATTTTGGGTGCTTGCATTTACGGGAGAGTAGATCCATCGATTGGATCTGGAGACAAGGAATTTTTGATAGGCCGTTGAATCCAGTTAGTAAGGTGATCAGGCAGATCTGTGCGTATTTTCCTTGCTTTCGGTGATGCATCTTTGGGTGTGAAAGACAAAATGGGGGTGATCGCAAGCTAGCACACACCACATGGATACTGACTTCCGCTTGGTATTACCGTTTCGTTTTGTAAATTCAGGGAATTCAATGATCCGATGAAAAAAACTCCTAAACTTTATTACTCGATTGGGGAGGTGAGCAAAAAAATCGGCGTGGAGGCGTATGTGCTCCGCTATTGGGAAAGTGAATTTCATCAACTCAGACCACGAAAAAACAGCTCCGGCCGACGAATTTATACAAAAGATGATCTAAAACTGGTGCGTCAAATCTATGACTTGCTTCGTGTAAAGAAATACACGCTTGAGGGTGCACGGCAGGCTCTGAAAGATGGACGTGAGAGGCCTGCTGATCAGAAAGCAGAACGGGACGAATTACTGAGATTACGCTTATTTCTGGAGAACATCAGTCGTCAATTGGCGTAACCACCAGATCCGGGACGTAGCGCAGCCAGGTAGCGCACTTCAATGGGGTTGAAGGGGTCGTGAGTTCAAATCTCGCCGTCCCGACGGATAGATAGTGTAGTTTTTCTGACTGTATGCTTACAGTGACATCACCCCGAACCGACACTCGGTGCGGTTTCGTTGATGTCTACTAGGGAGACACGTTAAACAGAAGTCGTTCGAAAATTCTTCCATCTATTTTCTGTAGGACACTACCAAGCTGAGACATCACGTATTCAGTGCTCAGTCCGTAGTATTCAAAGTCTGACTACAGTTTCTAGTCGGTGATGTATTTTTCTCTATGAGCATGGATGGTTTTAGCGGATCGCACATCTCCTTTTTTGTGTGACCAGGCGGTTTACTCTATAATATGGTATAAGCTTTAGTAAATGTCAAACAGTAAGCTTGAGCAGGCGAAGCGCAAGTATGCGGAGGATCTACGCACTCTAAGGAAGCAGAAAGGTGTCTCATTAGACGCGATTTGTACAGAAACCAAAGTCATCAAGACTGTGCTGGAAGAGTTCGAGATCAACTGCCTCCATCGAAATAATAGATTCAATAAAGTCTACCTTTATTCCTTGGTCAGATCGTACGCGAAGATTACGGGCCTAGATGGTGACCAGATTTTGAGTGCGCTCTATATGGCACTAGATGGCAGCTATGATGGCAGGTTGAGTCCAGATTATAAACCCAAAGAGAAGCCAGCGAAGCTAGCGGAGTCATCTACCAAGAAATCGGCCAACACCAGCGAGCCCAATAAAGGGGCATCACCTCCCAAATCGGATAAACGTACACGCGGGGGATAAGGAATGGCATTCGCCAATTCTTGACGCATTTGTTTGATGATCTCCGGGCGGGCAAGCCCAATGCTTCCGCTCAAAATAATGATCGCAGGATCTATAACACTGGCTAATCCTACAGCGGACTGTGCGATGTAGTTTGTTGCTGTAGTGACCAGTTCTTTCGCTTCGGCATTTCCTGCGTCCGCCGCCTGATAGACTTCAATAGTACGCGTTGAGTCTGAGGGACCGCTTTGGATGCGTGCCCATTGGGCAGCCAGTCCAGCCCCGCCGGCAAGACGCTCTAGACACCCACCAGGCTGCCAAGATTGTCCAAGGTGTTCCGGCGAGGGAATCATCTTGCCGATTTCCCCGGCGGAGTGATTTGCGCCACGTAATACCTTTCCATCTATGAGGATTCCAGTGGCAATCCCGGTACTCACGGTCATATAGACCATCGGCGATCCTACCGGGGAAGTGCTCAGCCCGGCTTCTGCAACTGCTGCTGCATTTACGTCATTCTCTATGACCGTAGGGGTTTCAATTTTCGACTCAAGGGCGAAGCGTAGGGGAACGTTTACCCAGTCATTCAGATTGGCGGCCTCGAGCACGATCCCAGCTTCCGGGTCAGTCATTCCCGGTGCAACGCAGCCAACCGCACTCAGTTGGTCGCCACTCTCAAGCCCATCACGAATTAAGCCAACCGCTACGTCAAGTACGGCTTCGGGTCCCTGCTGTGGAGTTGCAGCCGAGGCCCGGTAGTAGATTTCTTGAGGACTACCCTTGTGAGCGAGTGCACACCGGGTTCGCGTCCCTCCGATATCAATCCCTGCAATGAGTGTCATGAAGCAGGATTAGATGTCCGATTCCAGTTCGCGAATCCAGATATTGCGAAAGCGCGTCGGTTCGTTGTGATCCTGAAGAAACAGGGGCAACGCATCTTCATGGGCTTTGTAGGGAGGACGGGATTTGTGTCCTGACGGGCCAGTCAGTATAACATTGTCCTGAACAAGTACATCGTTGTGGAAAACAGTTACTCTCGCTGGCTCCTTTAAACTACCATCTTCCTCAAAGTGGGGTCTCCTGAAGACAATGTCATAGGACTGCCATTCCAGTGGGGGTCGACTTGCATTCACCAGTGGAGGATATTGCCCGTACAATGAGGCGGCCTGTCCGTCGGGATAGGTCTTGTTGTTGAACGAGTTCAGTACTTGAACTTCATAAGTGCTCATGAGATAGACGCCACTGTTACCACTGTCTTGCCCTTCTCCGCTGTTTGGGGTAGCCCATTCGATATGAAGCTGAACATCCCCAAATGAACGTATGGTTTTGATAATACCCGTTCCAGGTTTGACCTCCATATAGCCATCTCGTAAATACCAAACGACCGGGTCTCCATTCGCATGAGTCCATTCGTCGAAATTTGTGCCATCAAACAGTACAATTGCATCCGAAGGAGCAGGGGATGAAGTCAACTCTCCAGGGGTTACAATTTGTGGCTGGGGGCGATCAAGGTCATGGATATCCCATGCTTCCAGAGAAGGGACTTGTCCCAGCACGGGGGAAACGGTGACCAAGAGAGCCAGAGATAGTATTGAGCCTCTTGCAAAACCCTCCTCCAACCTGTAAAATATTGCCCTGGGTAGTCCATGGGTGATATCCGTATCTAAACGAAGGGGTTTTGCAAGAGCCTCTATTGTGAATTGCTGCATGGAAATGAAGTGCTTAATCAGGTTCTGTAATTAAGGCCAAAAAGATGGATTGTCAGCTTATCGAATGATATAGGTCATCAGCCTCACAATCCTGAGAACCCGTAAGATAATACCTGGATGGGAAGGTGGCGTTATAGAGTCAGCCGATGGATGTTTTTTCAGGGTAAAGACTAGTTGGCACACATAGGCCTAGGCGACAGGTTCTATCAAATTTTATGCAGGGTTTCAACGAGATTCAGCCCTATGTCGAGAGTTATTAAGGGGATGGCATTACCTACAAGGATCCGTATCTTCCACGTTGCCATGCATGATAAGGGTACTGTGCTGGGGTAAAATAAATTGGTCGAAACACGAAAAGATGCCGGAAATACATCGCTGGAACCCTGTGGATTTGAGGGGTGTTGGCGCCACGAGGGTTTCAATTTTACGCCGGGCCGGTAGAACAAATTACCTGACTAGGTGGGAATCTGAACTTAAATCTGGAACAGGTAGGGATGGAGAAGACATTATCTGGAGATGAATATCGTTGAACAAACGGGATCTATGTATTTTGAAGCATAGGTTGGGAGAAAGAATCGGAGTTACGCACACTGGAAGAATGTTTTGCCTGTATGAAATATTTTTGAGCGATGCAGCACAGTTGCTCACAGACGCAGCGCAGCGATGCGATCGTATTATTTGATTGGTTCTGAGGATGGCAGTAATCAAAAGTCTCCGACTACTGCCAGTATCCATTGCTCTACTTCTATAAGTCAACATCAATGCTCGAGGCGATTATGAATAAAAAAGCTGCTTATGTATCCCGGTCACAGGAAATTACGGATGTCATCGTAGTGGGATCTGGTATCAGCGGAGGTTTTGCAGCAAAAGAGCTCACGGAGGCAGGGCTGAATGTTTTGCTTTTGGAGCGAGGTTACAACCTAGTGCATGGTGCAGGATACGTCACTGAACATCTGGAAAACTGGGAATTTCCTGCCCGCAATAGTAAGGGTTCACGCATGCATCAGCAGCAGTACGCGATTCAATCACGGACCTATGCTTTTGCGGAGCACACGGAACATTTTTTTATCAATGACAGAGAAAACCCTTATGTAGAAGGGGATCCATTCACTTGGATCAGAGCGGATGTAGTTGGTGGGCGTTCACTTTTATGGGCTCGTCAATGCTATCGCTGGGGGCCTGTGGATTTTGAGGCGAATGTACAGGATGGCATGGGCATTGATTGGCCGATCCGATACGAAGAAATCGCACCGTGGTATGACCATGTGGAGCGATTTGCCGGGATCACAGGCCAACCGGAAGGCCTTCCGCAGTGTCCCGACGGCGTTTTCTTGCCTCCCATGCCCTTGAACTGGGCAGAACAGCGTGTCCGGGAGGCTATGGAGTCCCACTTTGACGACCGATTACTGACAATTGGACGAGCGGCAATTCTTACCCAGCCTCATAATGGTCGGGCTGCATGCCATTATTGTGGACCATGTTACCGAGGATGCTCAGCAGGGGCCTATTTTAGTAGCCAGAGTGCAACACTGCCTGCTGCTTTTGCAACGGGCAGACTGACGCTACAACCGGAGAGTATCGTGCACAGCGTGATTTATGATGAAACACAAAGGAAAGCCACGGGGGTTCGCTACATAGATCGTAGTACGGGAGTCATGCGAGAGGCGTATGCTCGAACTATCTTCTTATGTGCCTCTGCATTAGGGACGACACAGATCATGTTAAATTCGACATCGTCCCGCTTCCCCAATGGTCTTGCGAACGATAGTGGGGCTCTGGGACATTATTTGATGGATCATCATTTTCAGATTGGTGCCACCGGTCAACTGCCAGGCGGCGAAGACCGATATTTTCAAGGGAGTCGTCCGAACGGGATCTATGTTCCGCGGTTTCGGAATCTTTCCAAAGAAACCCGGCGCAGCGACTACCTTCGGGGCTTTGGCTATCAGGGAGAGGCGACGAGACCCTCCTGGGGTCGCCTGGTTCACGGCTTTGGACCCGAGCTCAAACAAACACTCAGGAGGCCCGGGCCCTGGGAAATGGTGCTGGAGGCATTTGGTGAAGCATTACCAAGTTTTGACAACTATGTGACACTCGATGAATCCGTCACGGACGCATGGGGGATGCCAGTTTTACGAATCCACTGTAAGTGGGGTGAGAATGAATTTGCCATGCGCGAGGACATGAAAGAATCAGCTGCAGAAATGCTGGATGCCGCGGGCGCTAAAAACATAGAGATCTATGATCACCATACAGAGGATGGCCTTGGTGCGGAACCGGGGTTGGGGATACATGAAATGGGAACTGCTCGTATGGGACGGGACCCGGCAACCAGTGTATTAAATGCACATAATCAGTGTCACTCAGTCCCCAATGTATTTGTGACTGATGGCGCATGCATGACTTCCTCGGCGTGTCAGAATCCATCAATTACATACATGGCTTTGACGGCAAGAGCCGCCAGTTATACGGTTGATCAACTGAAACGTTTGAATCTCTGATTACGTGAAGAGGCGGCGAATTGTCAGCTTGATGATAGGAGACACGTTCTGTACCTGTAGATTTCAAAGCAATATGCGGTACAGCCAGGCCCTTTATATTGCCCCGACTACATTCAAATGATTGCTTTACTTCTTCTGATCCAGTTATCTCCTCTGCAGGAGGCACTTACTTTCCACGCTTCTTTTGATTCGGCATCGACCGCAGACATTGCAGCGGGAGATCCGGTTCTTTACCGGGCTCAGGGGTGGGGGGAGCGCAATAATGCCAAGCCAGCTTCCTTACCTGAAGGTGACGTGTCGATTCTATCTCATGGCGGCCGCCATGGCGGAGCCTTAAACTTTTCCCGGTACGCGGAAGCACTTTACTTTTTTAGGGCACAAGATAATTTGCCTTACCACCAAGAGGGATGGAATGTGACCATCTCATTCTGGCTGAAACTGGATCCCAATCAGGACTTGTTTGAGGGGCAGTGGTGCGATCCGATACAGATCACGTCACGAGCTTGGGATGACGCCTCCATATTCGTAGACTTTACTCGTAACCGTCCACGGCAATTTCGATTTGCAGCATTTGCGGACCGCACGATATGGAACCCCGATAACCAGCCGTGGGAGGAAATGGCACCGGGAGTCATGCCAATGATCATTGTATCTGATCCACCATTTTCGCACGATTCATGGACGCATGTGGTCCTGGTATTACAGAAATTCAACACCGATCAAAACCATGCGGTACTCTTCGGCTATCTCAATGGAGAACTCTCTGGTGTGTTGGAAGGGCGGGACCAAATCCTTACCTGGAACTCTGAGGATGTCCTCACGCAGATCGGACTACAGTTCAAGGGTCAGATAGACGACTTGGCCTTCTTCAATCGAGATCTCTCGACTGCGGAAATCCAACAACTATACATGCTGCCGGAGGGCATTGCTGCGTTACACAAATAGTATGCATAAGTACTATCTCTTGCTATTATCCGTGCTGCTTTGGAGTTGCACGACGACAACCGGACCTCCTTATGCTCCCGGTGAAGCACTTGGCACCATCGAGGTTGAAGAGGGATTCGCCGTCGAGTTGTTTGCTGCAGAGCCACTTGTACAGGATCCCGTGGCGATGACGATTGATGAGCGGGGACGGGTGTATGTGGTAGAGATGCCCGGTTATCCGTTAGACACGGGTGGTTCTGGGCGAGTGAAGCTCCTTAGTGATACGGACGGTGACGGGTATCCGGATACTGCCACTCTTTTTGCCGAGGGATTGACGCTCCCCAACGGGGTGATGCGCTGGAAACAAGGGGTGGTCGTAACGGACCCACCAGATGTTCTTTACCTCGAAGATACTGATGCGGATGGAGTTGCAGATGTTCGTGAAGTCATGCTCACGGGGTTTGCCTTGAGTAATCCTCAGCACAATGCAAATACCCCCCTTTATGGTCTTGACAACTGGATCTACATTGCCAATAACGGCACGATTTCCTGGACAGAAAAATATGCAGACCCGTTCGGTGATACTGGCGGGGAGATCTTCTTTCCCGCTCAGCCGGAAGCTCCTCGGTTACCTCCGAATGGATTTGATCGCAATATTCGGTTTCGACCGGACACATTCGAACTTCAGATGCGGAGTGGGGATTCACAGTTCGGCCACACGTTTGACGCATGGGGGCGTCATTTCCTAAATAGTAACAGCCATCATCATTATTACGAGGCATTGGCAGCACCTTATCTGGAGCGTAACCTGTCCGTTGCAGTTGGCGATGCGACTCAAACTTCATTGCGCGGTGCCAGAGCCTCCCAGGTGTTCCCGATTACTGTAGATCCAGAGCACCAACTGCTTACGGATCGGGGAGTGATGACATCTGCATGTGGCATCACATGGTATCATGGGGGCTTGTTTCCTGCTCCATATAACGACAATATTACCTTTACGGCTGAGCCAGTACACAACCTTGTCCATGTGAACAAGGTTACGGTAGAGGGCAGCAATTTTGTTGCCTCCCGGATCAGAGAGGGGGAAGAATTTCTGGCTTCAACCGATAGTTGGTTTAGACCTGTGAATTTCACCGTGGGACCGGACGGAGCGCTATATATCGTAGATTATTATCGGCAAATCGTGGAGCATCCAGAGTGGATGGATGATGACGTCGTCGAAGCAGGGATTCTGACACAAGGCACTTCGCGAGGTAGAATTTATCGTATCGTTCCAGAGGGAACTCCGCGGCCGTTTTGGGTAAATACCCTGGAGTCAATGGATACTTCGGAACGCGTCCATCGTCTGTCTGACGCGAACGGATGGTGGAGAATGGCAGCGCAACGATTGCTTGTGTCCGAGCGTGATACAGCCGCCATACCGCTTTTGAGGGAACAGCTTTCCCAGGAAACGCAACCGGAAGGGCGACTCCATATCCTGTGGTCTTTGCATGGACTGGGTGCCCTTCGTACGGAGGACATTCGCATCGGATTAGAGGATCCTCATCCCGGTGTTCGAGAAAATGCGGTCCGTCTAGCAGAAATGGACAAAAATGGTTGGGAGGCCCTGGCCCCTGATCTCCTACAACTTGTCAACGACACCAACGCAAAGGTACGCTATCAGGTCTTGACGACTCTTGGACTGATCGATACAGACTCCGAAGAGATCTTACGTGCACAGGAGCAGATTCTACGTCGAGATATTGATGATGAATGGGTGCAGATAGCTGCCCTGCTTTCGGTGCCCTCGGATCGTCTTCTCAGGATTGCCCTGAGCCATTCGGATAATTCTGCGCTTGTGGAGAAATTAGCTGGGGTAATCGCTCGAGAACAGCGTGCAACTACACTCTTCGCGAGAGTGCTTGCCTCGGGCGATGATTTGTGGTGGCATGCTCCGGTGCTTCGTGGTATCGCTTCAGCCGGCTCGAAAGCATCTTCTTCGCAGGCAAACGACCTGGTAGCATGGATGTGGTCAACTAGAAACGAGGAAGTTGCGCGTGCGATACTGGCACTCTTGCCGGTAACCAACTTGACTGCGGATGTTGTGGATGAGGCGTACCGCTTGGCTCAAGATCCGCAAGTATCTCTACCTCAACGTCTCAGGGCAGTACGCATTCTATCAGTTGCTCCTACTGGTCCGGAGTTACTGATTACTCTGTTCACCGGTGAAGCACCGCTGGATGTACAACTTGAGGTGTTAAGGGGGCTGCGCCGGAGGGGTGGGGTGGAAGTTGCGGTGCATATCCTGAATGAATGGACACGCTTGACTCCGCAATTGAGGCGTACTGCTTTGGAAACGTTTAATAATGCCGAGCGAGCCGCTATCCTTGTTGAAGCTTTGGAATCAGGGGTTGTTTCTACTGCAGAGCTATCTTGGAATCAGAGAGTGCGACTGATGCGTGATACCCCGGAGCCAACCCGCAGCCGTGCTCGTGCGCTACTCCAAGTGACCGATGAGGCCCACGGGAAGGTGGTAACCGATCTCGTCGGCAATTTCGAATCGGGAGCGTCCATATTTGCGACTACCTGCGCGTCCTGTCATACACGAGGGTTTGGGCCAGACTTGGCGACCGTTAGTCATTGGCCAGACCATATGCTGATTGATGCCATTCGTAATCCATCCAAGTCTATCTCTAGCGGTTTTGAGTTGTGGCAGGTGGTGACGGTGCAGGGAGATACTTTGCGGGGTACTATCGCTTCGGAAACCGCCTCGGCGGTGCGGCTTTTGGATGACCAATCAGATACAGTCATTCGCCGATCGGAAATTGAGAGTGTACTGCCAATGACGATTTCGGGGATGCCGGAGGAGTTGGTTCCCGATCCCCAGAAGCTGGCAGATCTCTTGGAGTTTTTGAAGCAGCTCTGAAGGCTCAGTACATCCCAATTGATACATTTTCTGCGGTGGTACCGCTTAAGTCGGCTGGACTGCCAATTATTGAGGCAGAAATAATTCTTCAATTTTTGCGCGACGGTATTCGAAAATTTTTCGCAGTTCTGGTTTGACCATCAACTGGTCAATCAGTGCGCCTCCCGGTACCAGATAATTGACTGTATCGTCCACCCGAGTCCCTCCGTTTTCGGAATGGAAATCGTGGCGGTGCACCCACTTCTGATACGGTCCACGCAGCTGCACATCGGTGAATCCATTCGGGGGATCCCATGCTGTGATTTCAGTTTGCCAACTGATTGGGAATCCACGTACTCGCAATTGATAGTCAATCAGAGCTCCCGGGTACATCTCAATCGGGCCGGGTGTGACAATGCGAAAACTCAGAAAAGGAGGAGTGATCCGCTCCAGATTACGAGCCTCGGCGAAAAATGCAAATGTCTCCTCAAGAGGAATCGGTAACCACTGGCTTGTGGTGAAGATCAGGTCTGTGTCTTTGGGTGTACGTGGCTTCATTTTGAATTCATCGTAATCGTAAGGTTATTATCTAAAAGGGTGCCAAATAGCACAGGTGAGATACAAATTCCCACAAGGAGCGTGAATTGTTGCACTGTGAAGGGAGTGCAGTTGAATAGCGAACAAACTCCATTCCAGTCTACTTTCAACTGCGATCATCATCCAAAACTCTTCGGTTCACTATCTTCTGATGATATTCTTTAACTTGTTGCTCCTGGATTGTTCTGAAACATTGCTCAACCCTTTGTTTTACAAACGGAACCCCTGAGATATTTGATGGATCGAAGAACCGCATTACAGCGCATTGCGCTCTTGATGGGATGTACGATTTCGGCATCCACTGTTGCCGGAGTCCTTGGAGGATGCAGTGCAGGTAGAAATGAGGTTGTTTTTGAAGCTCGTACATTGACACAGGGGCGCGATGAGCTTGTTGCAACGCTTTCAGAATTGATTATCCCAGAAACAGACACGCCGGGAGCGCGTGCCGCCAAAGTGCACGAGTTCGCGGATAATATGCTCACGGACTGGTATGATGAGGCTGAAGTAGAGGAGTTTCTGGCAGGATTGGAAGATGTCCAGCGACGTGCCGGAGACTATGATTCAGCATCCTTCATGGATCTGGATCCTGACAGGCAGATCGAAATCCTGACCCAGATGGAAAAAGAGGTGGAAGTGTGGCGCGAAAATGGAGAACTGGGGACAACTCCTTTCTTTCAAACGATCAAATCATTAACACTCTTTGGCTATTATACTTCCGAGGTTGGCGCTACGCAGGAATTGCGTGTAAATCCGATGGGAGTTTATAGGCCAGATATTCCTTTTTCTGAAATTGGCCGTGCATGGGCCTGATCAGTAACCTAAATCCAAACGCATTATGAACAGACGAACTTTTCTACAATCATCGGTGGCACTTCCGGCAGCTGTGGGGGCATTGGCTGGTTTTTCTTCAGGTAAATTACCAGAACCTCAGGGATCAAAAGCATTGGCACGTCCACGCTCTCTGGAGCGTATTGGGGTACAATTATACACCGTTAGGCATCTCATGTCAAGTGATTACGAGGGGACGATTCGGGCTGTTGCGGATGCGGGCTATGACGAAGTAGAAACCGTATGGGACGCGGATCGCAACCCAGATGATATACGTGCACTCTTTGATGAGGTGGGACTGGCTGCCCCTTCAGGTCATGTACCACTTGGTGCCCTGCAGGACGACTTAACAAAGGTGTTGGATGCATCAAAGCGGATTGGACATTCATATATCGTGTGCCCATGGCTGGATGAAGACCAGCGAACCATGGCCCACTACAGAAAATATGTCCCATTTTTTAACGAAGTGGGGGCTGCATGCAAAGAGTCCGGGATCCAGTTTGCGTACCATAATCATGAATTCGAATTTGAGCCCGCCGAAGATGGGATCATCCCTTATGACTTTATGCTCGCAGAGTTGGACCCGGATTTGGTGAAGATGGAGCTTGATCTATATTGGATTGCCTATGCAAACCGTGATCCAGTGGAATACTTCCAAAATTATCCGGGGCACTTCCCATTGTGTCATATCAAGGACATGGGAGCAGATCGTGAAATGACTCCCGTTGGTGAAGGCCAGATTGATTTTACCGCAATTTTAGCGGAAAGTGAAACTGCCGGACTCAAGCACTACTTCGTAGAACACGATCATCCAGGAGATGCATTGGCGAGCATCCGTACTAGTATTGCTCACCTACGATCGCTGGAATTCTAAATGGGATTAGACCGAAAGCTCCGCTATGGTATGGTAGGCGGTGGCCCGGGCGCATTTATTGGGAATGTGCATCGGATAGCGGCCGCTCTTGATGGAACGATGGAGTTGGTTGCGGGCGCATTTTCGTCTGATCCGGCAAAGTCCAAGGCACAGGGAAAGGAGTTGGGGCTGACCGAAGAGCGGTCCTATGCCTCTTTTTTGGAGATGGTCGAGAGGGAAGCGGCACGCGACGATAGGATTGACTTTGTGTCTATTGTGACTCCCAATCATATTCATTTTCCGGTTGCAAAGGCATTCCTTGAGGCAGGTTTTCATGTCATCTGCGATAAGCCGATGACCAATACGCTAGAAGATGCGGAAGCATTGTGCCATCTGGTACGCAAGCACAATCGTGTATTTGCGCTTACGCATAATTATACCGGGTACCCTATGATCAAGCAAGCGCGTGCAATGATTCGAGAGGGCAAGGTCGGGGCCGTCCGCAAGATTATTGTCGAATACCCGCAGGGATGGTTGGCAACGCCGCTTGAGCTCACAGGAAATAAGCAGGCAGATTGGCGTACAGATCCGAGTCGTGCCGGGGCAGGAGCATTGGGAGATATCGGATCCCATGCAGAAAACCTCGCCCGTTACGTAACAGGTTTGGAACTTGAAGAGTTGTGTGCAGATGTCACCACCTTCGTTGAAGGCCGGGTTATTGATGATGATGTCAATATGTTGGTTCGTTATCAGGGGGGAGCCCGGGGCGTGTTGCATGCCTCTCAGGTCTCTGTCGGAGAAGAGAACAACCTGAATATTCGAGTGCATGGTGAAACGGGATCTCTCCAATGGTTTCAAGAGCACCCGAACTGGCTCTATTATCGCGACCTAGATGGCCCTGAACAGGTATTTAAGCGTGGTAATGACTATCTATCCGCGGCGGCGCAGCACAACAGTCGTCTTCCCTGGGGGCATCCAGAGGCATTTCTGGAAGCTTTTGCAAATATTTACCTGAATGCCGGTAGAACGATTGCAGCACACGAGGCGGGAGAGGACCCAGCACCGCAAGATCTTGATTTTCCAAATGTATATGATGGTGCCAGAGGGGTCCATTTTATTCTCACTGCATTGGAGAGTGGGAGGCGCAGAGAATGGGTTGATGCCAGTTACACGCCTCCAGACTAAGCGTAATCAGCGGCTCCTACGTTCTACCGTATCAGGTGTCCACAGGGACATTACACAGCATCTGAATTCATTCATATCAAATCATAAACATGGCACGTCCAGTTACTTTATTCACCGGTCAATGGGCCGATCTTACACTTGAAACACTTGCAGAAAAGGCCGCTTCCTGGGGCTATGACGGGCTGGAGTTAGCATGTTGGGGGGATCATTTTGATGTCCAGCGGGCACTCCATGAGAGTGATTATTGCCAAGGGCGACATGATCTTCTTGCACGGTATGGCTTGAAAGCCTATGCGATCAGCAACCACCTGGTTGGGCAGGCGGTATGTGATCGTGTTGATGAACGCCATAAAGCAATCATTCCGCCTCATGTATGGGGGGATGGGAATTCGGCAGGTGTCCAGAAACGCGCTGCAAAAGAAATGCAGGATACGGCTAGGGCTGCCGCAAGACTGGGTGTCAAGGTCGTGAATGGTTTCACCGGCAGCAGCATCTGGCCGCTTCTATACTCTTTTCCACCCAATGATCCTGCAATGATTGATGCCGGATTTCAGGATTTTGCAGATCGATGGCATCCAATTTTAGATGTATTTGATGAGGTCGGTGTTCGATTTGGTCTTGAAGTACATCCAACAGAGATTGCTTTTGATATCGCGAGTAGTGCGCGCGCATTGGAAGCAATCGGGCATCGGGAAGCATTTGGATTCAATTATGATCCGAGTCATCTCGGATATCAGGGTGTAGACTACATAGTCTTCATTGATCGCTTTGCAGATCGGATTTACCATACCCATATGAAAGATGTCTGGTGGTCAAACCGTCTGACTTCTGTGGGAGTATTTGGAGGTCATACAGATTTTGGTGCACCGGGACGTTTTTGGGATTTTCGTTCAATTGGTCGCGGATCGATCAATTTTGAAGAGATCATTCGTGCCTTGAATCGGATCAATTACAATGGACCGCTCTCCATTGAGTGGGAAGATATTGGAATGGATCGGGAAGTCGGTGCCTCAGAGGCCTGCACTTTTGTAAAGAACGTGGACTTTAGGCCATCGGGTGCGGCATTTGATGCAGCTTTTGCGAATTAAAACCGCTGCTATACTGTGGGTCTGTTTCGGGGTTGGGACCGCAGGAGCACAATCGGAGTTGGGAATGATAACGGACACGATTCCGGGAACTGATGTGTTTTTTACGATGATTGGGCTTCAGGGAGGGACGTTCTTGATGGGGACTCCTGAAGATGAAGAGGGACGGGATGAAGATGAGGGGCCACAGCGCGAAGTCACCGTATCCCCGTTTTATATTGGGGTTCATGAGGTGACCTACGACGAGTTTCTTCTCTTCTCAAGTCTGGATCGTGATAACTCACAAGGCTCGGCAGGAATTGAGTTTGATCCCGAGTTGATTGCACGTCCAAGCCCGCCCTATGAAGATCCGGCTCATGGTATGGGCACGAATGGGTATCCGGCCGTTGGTATGACGCAATGGGGTGCTCTCCAGTATGCGCACTGGCTTTCGAGCAAAACCGGCGTCTTCTACAGGTTACCGACCGAGGCCGAGTGGGAGTATGCCTGTCGTGCAGGAACCTCATCTGCGTTCAGCTTTGGGGAAACCGCAGACTCCCTTGATGTCTATGCATGGCACTATGGCAATAGTGACGAGACATACCAACAGGTTGGGCAGAAGGGATCGAACCCCTGGGGGATTTTTGATATGCACGGCAATGTAGCCGAATGGACACTGGATGAGTACAGCGAAACCTTCTATGAAGGACTGGAAGGACCGTCGTCTGAAGACCCATGGAATTTGCCCGCTCGACTCCATCCACGTACGGTCAGGGGAGGAGCATATGATGATTCTCCTGAAGCATTGCGCTGTGGTGCACGACTTCGATCCAATCTTGACTGGAAGCGCCGAGATCCTCAAATCCCGCGGTCTATGTGGTGGAATACAGACTCACCATTTGTTGGATTCCGGATTGTTCGACCATTTGTCCAGCCGTCAGCGGAGGAGCAGCAGGAATTTTGGGCGAATGTGCTGGGCGGGTAATATCAGGCGAATTTATTAAATTGCACTACACAAATTCAGAAACCAATGAAAGAACCCTCGAATCCCTTCAATCGTCGAGATTTTGTCAAAAGCGGAGTAGCTGCCGTTGTAGGCGGTGCACTTGCGAGTCAGTTCCCAGTGAAAGCGAATGCCTTCTATGGTATAGATGATACGATCCGGGTTGGGCTGATCGGTTGCGGAGGAAGAGGCACCGGCGCGGCGCTTCAGGCGCTGAAAGCCGCCTCGAACACAAAACTGGTAGCCATGGCTGATGCATTCAGTGATCGCATTGAGGAGAGTCACAAAAATATGATGGAGCCGGAAGAGGCGGATGAATCGACACTGGACGCTATAAGTCGGATTGATGTACCGGTCGAGAAACGCTTTGATGGCTTCGACGGATATAAGGAGGTAATCGCCGCTTCCGATGTCGTCATTCTGACAGCACCCCCAGGCTTTCGACCCATTCATTTTGAGGCTGCCGTTGAGGCGGGAAAACAGATCTTCATGGAGAAGCCGGTCGCGACGGATGCTCCAGGTGTGCGTCGGGTACTAGCCTCGGCCGAAAAGGCAAAACAAAAGCAGTTAAATGTTGTCGTTGGTCTACAACGCCACTATCAGACCGAGTACCGTGAGTGGGTCAAACGAATCCATGAGGGTGCAATCGGAGACATTGTTCTTGGCCGTGTTTATTGGAACGGTGGTGGCGTCTGGGTTCGCTCTCGGGCTGAGTATGAGGAGAAAGCTGGTCGTCCTTTGACAGAGATGGAATATCAGATGCGTAACTGGTATTACTTCAATTGGCTTTGTGGGGATCACATCGTAGAGCAGCACATTCATAATATTGACGTTGGAAACTGGGTGAAGCGGGGGCATCCTGTCAAAGCCCAGGGGCAGGGGGGCCGCCAAGTTCGTACGGGCCTGGATCATGGCGAAATTTATGATCACCACTTCGTCGAGTTTGAATATGATGACGGGAGCCGTGTTATGAGTCAGTGCAGGCATATACCAGATTGCATGAACAGGGTATCTGAAGGATTTCATGGCACGTTGGGGACTGCTCCGGCACCGGGTCAACTTTATGATGCCTCAGGACAGACGATCTACAAGCATAACAGCAAAGACGATCCGAATCCCTATCAGGTAGAACATGACGAATTGTTTGCCGCGATTAATGAAGGAAAATTCAAGTTTGCTGATGCGGAAAATGGCGCGATTGCCACGATGAGTGCGATTCTTGGCCGGATGGCGACCTATTCCGGTAAGGTAATTACTTGGGATGAAGCAATGGCCAGTAAATTGGATTTAATGCCGAAGAAGTTTGCATGGGATGCGGATCCTCCCGTTTTGCCAGACGAAAAAGGTCACTACGAAATTCCGACTCCCGGTGTAACTGCGGCACTTTAGGAATTCTTGTTTCCGAGTAAAGTCGAAAGCGGATGCCATGAGTTTATATCTAGGTTTTTGTATGAGCTATGGTGTATACGTCCGAAAATCCCATGTAGAATGATCCCATTGTAGTAATGAATTGTGGGATGCCTGACCGAACGGCCGTGTGCCCTTCGATTCGTACATCGGAGATCTGCAAGGTCTTTGTGTGCGCGCGTATGGTATTGGGTTCCCCAAGACTCCGTATATTTGCGTCCATCATGGAGCACACACACGACCCGCGGGTACCTGCGCTTTCCAAGTTCATGCCGGCGGATGATTGTTCCCATGTTGCGAAGGACCTTTCCCCCTGTATGATCTTCAGCGGTACGCCGTTCTTGTGAGCGGCGATATTCAAGTGGATGAGACCCGCATTCCGGTACGGTATCCTGTGAACAGCAAGGCTTCCGGTACGCATCATCTTGGCTACGTTTTGGGGTATTCGGATCCGGTCTCGAAGGTGATATTTTTTGATGCCTAACCCGGGCAACCGCGGGCGGGGCCGTTAGGGATCTTAGCGGAGTATCCGGGGTATTCGCAAACCGATGCTACAATGTGTATGATCGGTTTGCTTAGCGGGACGGGATTCTCCACTTCAATTGTGTGGCCCATTGTCGGCGAAAATTCGAGATGGTGAAGTCATCCGAGTCTAAGCGGATGGGGATGCTTGTGGCTCATGTTTTTCCGTTGTTTCACGGAAGTATCGTACTTTACCTGTTCAATCCAGACATCTTCGTGGAGAAGATGCCAAGTGCAGTGCGTCTGGAAATACGGGATCCGTATCTGCGTCCAGGAGTTCAGGTATCACCGTGCACAACGGCGTTTGATCAAGCAGTTCCTGATTGGACGTGAGTGCTTGAATCCGAAATTTGACGAAAACGTCATGGCACAAAACCCAAATCTGCACGCTGCAAAACGGGCCAAAAAGGACGAGTTCTACACGCAGCTGAGTGATATAGAGAATGAGCTTGCTCATTACAGAGCGCATTTCAGGGACAAGGTGGTCTACTGCAACTGTGATGATCCGCGCGTGAGCAATTTTTTTACATTCTTCTCGAAGCAATTCGAGTTTTATGGTCTCAGGAAGCTGATCACGACCTGCTACAAGAATCAGCAGCCGGATCTGTTTTCGCAGCATGATTCCGAGCGGGCGGTCTACCTGGAGTATGCGGGAGATCAGGATGGGAATCGGCGCCCGGATCCACACGAGATTGCCGTAACGCCCCTGCGGGGCGATGGAGACTTTCGGAGTTCCGAGTGTATTGAACTTTTGAAGGAAGCCGATATTGTGGTAACGAATCCACCGTTTTCGCTCTTTCGCGAGTATGTGGCGCAGTTGATGGAGTACGACAAGAAGTTTCTGATCATCGGGAGTATGAATGCGGTCACATACAAGGAGATTTTTCCCTTGATCAAGGAGAATAGAGTTTGGCTGGGATACGGACTAAGTGGGCAGGACATGCTTTTTGACGTACCCAAAGACTATGCGCAGGAGTTGGTTGCCACGAAAAAAGAGGGGAGTGCTTACCGAATTGTATACGGTGTTGTGAAGGGGAGATTAGGTAATGCATGCTGGTTCACGAATCTTCCGCACAAAAAGCGGAACGAGGAGTTGATTTTGTACAAGAACTATTCTCCGGAGGAGTACCCGCACTATGACAATTACGATGCAATCGAGGTGAGCAAGACGAAGGAAATCCCCCAAAATTGGGGGGGGGGCAATGGGGGTTCCCATCACGTTCCTGGACAAGTATAATCCCGATCAGTTCGAGATCCTGGGCTCAGATTACGACATAAAGATGGGGCTTCTCCCTGGAATCGTCAACCCAAAATGGAATGGGAAGATTGATCGTGGCTACATCAACGGAGAAAGAATTTATGCTCGCATCCTGATTCGCAACAAGCAGCTGTGATCGATGGAGATTCACGAGCACAAGATTGCGATTGGAGACATGATCGAGGGGTACCATGATGATGGAGACGGTCAGGTCATCGGATACGCAGGGTTGTTAAACATCCGTCCGCCGTATCAGCGCGAATACATCTATGACGGGCGGAAAGACTTTCAGGAAAACCTGATCCGATCGATCTACTTCGACCGCCCGGTGAACCTGATCTACTTTGCGAAAGCAGAGGACAGCGCATACGATTACGAGTTGCTGGACGGGCAGCAGCGCATCATCACGATCTGTAAGTTCATCAAGGAGCGGAAGTTTGCGATTACTCTTGCGGGTGGGGAGATCCAGTACTGGCAGGGCTTATCTGCGAAAGATCAGCGGCGGAGCCTGGAGTATAAGCTCCATGTGCATGTATGCGAAGGGGATGCCGATGAATTGATGAGGTGGTTCAAGACGATCAACACGGGAGCAAAAGAGTTGTCCGATCAGGAGCTGCGCAACTCCATTTACAATGGTCCCTGGGTAACGGATGCGAAACACTACTTCACGAAGAAGGGCGGGCAGGCCGAGCTGTGCAAGACGTATATGGGAGGGAGGCGGGATCGTCAGGATCACCTGGAGCGGATCCTGCAGTGGGTAACCGGCAGCGCAAGGGATCACGATATCCGCAGCTACATGGCGAAGCGCAAGAAAGATAAGGATGCGAAACGGCTGTGGACTTACTTTAGGGAGGTGAAGGGCTGGATTGATCGCCTGTTTAATGCGCACAGAGCCATGAAGCAGGTGAACTGGGGCGTGCTGCACCGGAAGTATGGGGACCGGGAATATGATGCCGAACACACGCGCACAGTGGCCACCAAACTCATGAACGATGATGAGGTGCAGAAGAAGAGCGGGGTCTACGAGTATGTGCTGGGTGGTCAGGTCACCGAATCGCTCTTGAATCTTCGGACGTTCGATGACAAAGTGAAGTTCAAGGTCTATGCGAAGCAGGACGGGAAGTGCAACCGCTGTGGAGCGGAGATCAAGAAGCACGAAGCCCATGCGGACCACATCAAGCCGTGGTCAAAAGGAGGGAAGACGGACGAAGAGAACTGTCAGGTCTTGTGCGCCCCGTGCAATCTCCATAAGGGCGCGCGTGGGTAAATCAGGCTGTGAATAGGGAGATATGTGTGATAATGCCAATAGTTTATGTCAGCGCACCGCGATTCCATAGCCCTTGCTCAATACCTGCATCTTGCATGGGATGAATCTTATGGAATGGCTGGTGAACGCACTCGAGTGGATTCCGACTACGGCCAAATACTCCACGTTGTTGCCCCATGGCTGGAATGCTGAACGATCATTGGCCAAAGCCGCGTAGATCAAGCCTGAAGCAGGCCCCAGGCGTCCGAAAAAAATGTGACTCTATATGGGATTGTCGTACGGATATGTTATGGCTGTAAATCCCCCCAAATCTATACCCGTAGCCCCGTCAATGATCAATGCCTGATTTTATCCATGTGCAGGATAGCCTTTCTCAGGATAAGTTCACGGATAATTCTGCTACTGAACTTTTCCCTGCAGTTCTGGCTCCATTGAGGGGCAAAAATAATCCCAGACATATTGCTGATAACGCGTAATCATTAAGGATCGGATCGAACATTTTGATCATACCACGATTTGTGTGGGCTGTTCGACTTGGTGTCCCATTAGAGGTTCATGATTGTTAGATCGACCAAGAATCGGGTCACAGTTTTTTGCCTTACGCTTCCCGGATTCAGCGATCCGTCTCATTGCGGGGAGCAGCTTGTTCTTTTTCTCCAAGGCTCACGTTTTTTCTCTGAAGAACTTTGATTCCGTTGCCGGAGATCTTCCTTCCTGCTAATATTGAAGCATACCTCGTACGTTCACGCCGAGCGTTGCCTGTCCGTGCATGAGTCCAAAGACGGAGAAGCTGACCGGGTCCGCGGGATGGAACTCGCCGCCCAGCCGGTACACTCGCCCCTGTGACATCTGCGTCACGCCCACAATCGAGCGGGCCGTCCCGTCCTTCCACGGAATCCCATAGCCCCACTCCACCTCCGTCCGATACGCATCCGCCCCGACCGGCACCACATCCTGAATTGTCTGCCGACCGTACATCGACCGCGCCGGTCCCCACGATGGACGCACCCGCACCATCATTCCCTCCGTGCGACGACCCACCTGCACCAGTGCCGATACGCCCCACTCCGTGAATGCGTCCGCCGTATGCATCACCAGCCCCTGCGCGTGCACATCCCCCTTCAATCCCCATGCCGGATAGTCTATCCGCACGCCTCCACCCACCTCCAGGCCGGTCCCCGTCTCTGCGCTCCCCCCATCGCGGCGCACCAGCGCCTCCACATACGGACGAAGCCGCCCGCGGATCCTCGCATGCGCTTCCACGCCCGCCCGTATCCGGTACGCCTCAGCGGTCACCGCCGGACCGGTCAGCTCCGCCTCGGTTACCAGCACATCCCCCCGGTAATGCAGCCCGATCCGGCCATTGGACACCCATCTCCCCCGAACGCCCATCGCACCGAACCAGGACGCCAGATCC
>VXSC01000021.1 GCA_009838195.1 Rhodothermaceae bacterium
TGAGTAAATTGGGGAAACGACGCAAGATATGCGCCCGTTTTTCATTAGACCTATTTAACCGGGCACGGGTCAAATCTTGCGTACGCTTCGCCGAAGCATGATAAAACAGGGAGACTTCGTTGGACTCTTTGGCAGGTAGTGAAGACATCCAGCATTGGTAACTGATGGCTTTCAATACACTGGCTCCAGAACGATCCAGACACTCCCCAGACAATTTCTTTCCTCCGCTTTGCCGTACTCGAATCCCCAATTGGCAGTACTTCCATAGTTGCTGCTTGGTCGCAAAGCGATGAGGCGTTTGAATGAACGCGCTAAACACATGTGCGCCCACCACCCCAATTCCTGGAATGCGCTGAAACGGCTCAATTTCTCCATACTTCTTCCCAAGTTCCTGCATCAGTGACAACGCGGTTTCACGAACACGCACCATGCAATCGAGCTGTTCGTAGACATTCAGGATCACCTTCTTCATTGCCTCGGATTCGACTTGTTTCAAGTAGGAGCGCCGATGCGTCTTGCTGTACACCAAAGATCCTGAAATCTTCAAACCGCCACCCTGATAATACTTGGATTTGATTTGGTTTTTCAAGGCGAGAATCTCATTGGTGATCGACAAATACTGTTGCGCGACAATCTTGAAGTCTACACGGCCTGGATCATGGTTGTGATAGACGGGCTTTAATTCCTCCAACCGAAGCAGACGAGCAAGTTTTAGAGAATCGCGCACATCATCTTTGCTCCCACCGCGACTGATCAACGCATTTTGTACCGGATCACACACGATCAACTCCGTTACATGAGGCGTCAGAACTCCGGCGATCCAGCCAGCCAAACTTGATTCCTCCAACGCCAAATACTTGAACGTGGCTGGCAAGGCCTTCACATGGCGAATCAAGCCAGTTTCTGAGGTTGGAAAATCGTGAACCGACACCACATTCGCGTCTGCATCAATCGTCCCAAGAACACAGTTCCTCGTGTGGGCATCGAGACCGATATATACATGGGTGTACATTTGCATATAGGTTGAGTGAGACGCAGAGCAACATACGCTTTCGCGCCCCACTTTTTATTAGACCTACATACCTGCGATCCTCTTGCAAAATCCCTTCGTTTGGAGACGGATATCGCCCAGGGAGTATCCAGGGCGATATTTTACAGGTTGGAGGAGGGTTTTGCAAGAGACTCCTGCGGGATTGAATCCTTCTGGGCGCTACTCAAGCGTGGCTACTATGGGCCGTATCACAGAATGTCGCCAAAACATTTACAGCGTTACGTAGATGAGTTTGTGGGACGGCATAACGTACGCGGGTATGATACGGTGGAGCAGATGAAGAAATTTGCGAAAGGATTTGAGGGGAAGCACCTTCCGTATCGGAAACTTATACGCAAGAACGGACTGGATTCAATGGCGGTATGATTACGGGACTTCCAGTTCCATTATGTCCAGCAACTTGTCTCTAAGTTCAATTCCGAGTACTTGGCGGACCCCTTTTTCCGGTATGCCTTTTTTGTAAGCGACGTTGCGGATAAGGCTCAGTTGTTCCTCTGACAGTTTGATTTTGTTCAAGACATAATCAAAACTGTATTCTTGAATGTCATATGCTTCTTTGCCCTGAATGTGATCGGTTAATGTTTCAGCAATTCGACTCGCCCAATTAACGCCATCGATTTTTTTTGATATATCGTTTCCGAACTCAGTAAGCCTCAGTGGGCTTCGTCCTACCATAACATTGGGAGCTGGTAATTGATCCCGAATCCTATCAAATTTGCGATCCAGCTTTTTCATAAACTCTTCAAGATGGCTTAATTTTGTATCTACAGAACCAGACCATCTTGAAACATGAAAGATTTTGGTTCCAACGGTAATAGCTACAACCACAAAGGTTATGAGCAAAGAGAGAATGGAAACAATCGCAATGATCCAAGCAGTATCATTCATCATAATTGTCACTCAACTGAAGGTTGTAAAAAAACTAGACACCACTCCTATCATCCTATTACAGAGTGTACACTGCAACCAGAGTTATTGTCACATCTATACACAAAGCAATTACTGTGCCTTGATCATGTCAAGTGGCACCTTCAATATCGCTTTGGTGATTTGTTCAGCTGCAGGTGGCATTGATCGCTGAATCTGTGTAATGTCGTTTGCCAGACGACATTGGACAAAGCCTGTTGTGGTTCTCGTCCATCCTCGTACCGGCATAGGTTAGAAGGTTGCTGAATAGTACGAATATAATTCAAATTTGTTTAATTGACCAAGTGAAAATTGTTTACTATAATTTGCGGTGCATTCTCGTCCGGTAGATCTGACACGTCGGGTTGCCTGTCAAATATAACAGCCGATCCAAGCACCGATTAGCTACCTGTGCTGGCGAATAAACAGGCATCTCGTGGCCGCACCAACTCTGGGTGCGTAGTTCCTCGGACGATGAATGCACAGCCCGACACCTGCTCGGGATAAACCAATTCACATTCACGATAGAGACACAAAAGTTGTTGTTATTTGTCAGCAATTCCCACTAACGCAAGTTTGCAAAATGTAGTGAAAATTTTCATGATTTTGGGCTGTTCTCTTTTTCAGAGAATCTGCCATAGAGTGCGTTATTTCATGTTTTTTCTACATTTCCACGTCTTTTTTCGGAAGCCGTTTCACCTTCTTTTTTTCTGTATTTTTGCCTAGTTTTAACTCCATCGATTTGAAGACTTCTCGCGGGAACGGCTTCAGGGTTGCGTCCTGTTTCAACTCAATACAATGGGTCTTGTTTTGCGGAAGAATGGTCGTAATCCGATGCTGATGATTCAGCTGTACCTTGATCGCTGCCCAGCTGCTGTGGATCTCCCTCGCGCGCAGTTTCCATCGAATCAAATGAGCCGTATGAAAGGCCAAAACTGACAGGAACAGATGCGCCTCAATCCGTTCTTTCTTCCGATGAAAGAACGGACGTAACCCAAGATCAGATTTCATGGTCCGGAATGTTTGTTCAATCTCGGCCAACCGCCAGTAGGTGCGTGCAATTTCTCCGAGCTCCCAGTCGGTATGACTGGTCCGAATGATATAGCCTCCCGATGCATCCGTGCATTCGTCAAAGGCCGGTCGCCGATGAATCCGAATCCGTGCTGCGTTGGGATTCCCCTTCTTCTCAATGACGTTCACATCATACTGATACGCAATGTTTTTGTATTCCTCCTTCCGCCGTGCGACCTTATCCTGAATCACCTCCAGCTTCTTCGGGCGCCCCTTGATCGAAAGCCCATCATTGAGATACGCAATGGCTTCTTCAAACTCGGTTCGCTTTTTGTCAAGGATCTGATCCTTCACCGCCTGCTTCGCCTCACTGTGCAGATACCCCCGCAGTTCTTCATCCTTTACACCAAGTTTCCAAGCACGCACGATCGTCTTGGTGCCGGTCTCAAAGGTCTCATCCGGCTTCTTTTCAGGGACCGGTGGCGTCTTGTTCCGCTCCACACAAAGCCAACCCAGCCCCTGCTGTTTCAAATAAGCAATATTCGCCTCTGAAGCGATCCCAGCGTCCATAATGACCGTCGGTGTGGCTCCATTCAACTGTCCAATCGCCTGCTTCAAGGTCGCCGGTTCACTCGCATTTCCAGGGAGAATATTCGCCGTACGCGGGAAGCCCGATGCGTCCAGAACCACGGCCAATGTCACCAATGGACCGTTGTTGCGTTTCTCTTTACTGCGACCAAATTTGAGCAACTCCCCTTGCTGCCGACCGGTGAAATACGCATTCGTCAGATCATAAAACACAATGGTCTCACCGAAACCCAACAAGGCCCTGGTGTTCCCAAAGAGTTGCGCCATGATCGCCTTCCGATTCGTATAGAGTAGGTCTCCAACATCATAGAGCGACCGCTCACTTGGACACTTGGCTTGAAGCAGTTCCAAGATACTGGAACGGTCACACATCCAGTCATACGTTTGGGCCTCGCTCCCCGGAGACAGCATCCGACCGACCACCAAGACCGTCGCCCAATCCATCTGATTCTGGTTCCACTTTAGCCCTCTTAGAATGGGGGCAAATCCCAAAAGCTGCAAGGCTTTGAGGGCCACTCGTTCCCCGCCAACCGTTCGGGTAGCCTCGTGCGTGATTTCATCGGTCAAAATGACATCCCGATCATCCCTCGGTGCATGAATATCATATCCGGTTTCGTGGAGTCGTTCAACGATCCGCTGACTCGCCGTTTGCAGGGCTTCATCTTCAAAGGGAAGCGGTGGAATTCCCCGTAACTGATCCTCTACCATCTGGGTCAGGATCCGCCAATTCTTTTTGGGGATCTTGAAATTATGGCCCAGATTCAGCAACGTTCGTTGGCGAGGATTTCCATGGACGCGATAGGCCTCAAGGAGGGTGAAGGTCTGTACTGTTTTTCCCGATTTTAGGGTGTACGATTGGGATCGAATAAACATGGGAAAATGGGAGCTTCTGGGAGGTGAAACGGGCGGGGCTCCACGTTGTTCGCAAATCTTTTCACTACATTAAGGTATTTGAGGAACAAAAACCCAGAAAGAACTACTGCAATCAATGATTAATAATATAAAATACCGTAATTTAGGGCCTAAATTTACTCGATTTTGCAAACTTGCGTAATGAGTAAATTGGGGAAACGACGCAAGATATGCGCCCGTTTTTCATTAGAGCCTCTTGCAAAACCCTAAACCGAGAATCTGGAAGGGGGAATCTTCAACCTGAACGGGCTTACATTTCGGTGCCCGTGTTGTTCCCAAAATAACGCAACGTTCCACCTTTTTTGGCATCAACCTCCGCTTGGTTCAATTTCACCGATAATCGGCCCCGAAGAGCGTCATGATCGGGCGAATTTGGGCGCGAATTCCTTCCGATTCGACTCACCTATCCCACGGCTCCCAAATCCAGAACCTCAAGATTCTACGCCTTCGTGAAAAGAGGTCCAGATTATTGGACCAGTCGCAGGAGTTGGTCCACCGTGAGCACCACGACGCCGAACATCAGGTGACACGTCACCTTCAAGTGCCCTTTCACCCGAATATTGCGCGCACCAAACTCATCCTTGAGGCGCCCAAACGCCCGCTCCACGGTCGTTCGTTGCCGGTAGCGAACCCGCTCAGCCGGAACGAATCCAGCGTTTCGTTGCGCCGTGCATTCGCGAATATGCTCGGCTTTTTTCTTGCGCGGATTCGGATCAATAATCGCCACATGCCCCGAAGAACGACTCTGTTCGTACACGTCCTTTGCATCATAGGCACTGTCCATCAACTCATAGCAATACTGCACGCGCTGCCCGGTCATTCTTGCCAAGGCAATCGCGACCTGACTGTCATGCAACGACGCAGACGTGACGACACAACTGATCGGAATGCCCCCATCCGCCGAATCCATGTGCAGCGTAAAGCCCGCCCAGGTGTTCGTATACCCCTTTGCATTGCGCTTGCATCCCACCGTACAATCTTTCGGCAACTCATCCAAGATCTCCTCCAGGTCCATGTCCAGTTGTTGTTCCAGTCGACGAGGCGCCTTGGGCCGTTCCTCTCCCTTCTTTGGACGCCCTCGCTTGCGTTTCTTTGGGGGAGCCTTCACGTCCTCAGACGTCGATTCCTGGTTCTTTGGAACCGGCTTTTCCCTAGCTTCAATTGCCGTTGAATCTCGGGAGATATGCCCGACCAACTCGTCCGCATAGGCATCTCGGATCAATGCAGCATGTATCCGATTCGGTAACTGCATGGTGGCAAACTCCTGGAATGCGCGCGAAAACGTTGATGCACTCGGGACATCCTTCTCACGGGACCACCCACAAATCGACCGAAGCGTGGGCTCCAGCTTGAGTCGCTCCCGTAAGGCAGAGGTCGTGGAAATGTTCAAGACCATCTTGGCGAGAAAGCTCCGAGCAAGAGCCGTACGTTGGACTTGGGGGCGCCCCCCACACCTGCGGTCTAGCTTACGGGGAAGATGATCTTCGACACACGCCATCTCCAGCACCAGCTTCTTGTACCGTTCGGGGAACGAACCCAATTCCCGTTCCAACCACGGAAACAATTCGTGTTGGCAGCTGATATAAAATCCTCGTATCTTGTCCGTCAGGGACATGGAAACCTCCGTTTGTTTTGTGGGAACTTTGGCACACACAAAGATACAAAATCCAGAGGTTTCCGTCCCTGGCGGTTTGATCCCAAAATAGGCGGGTCCACGCGGTTTCGAATCGAAAAAATGCAGAGAAATATAGGTTCCCATTCCCTAGATCAATCCGCCAAAATCAGAGACCAAAAAGAGCCAAAATTTTACAATCCAGAGGTTTTGCAAGAGGCTCATTAGACCTACTTATACTTGCTACGAGTGGTTCATACATCGTTTAATTCAGGCAGTACCATGACTTAAGGGTAAAGGATGTTCTCCGTGGCGAAGTTAACGGTTGGTATAGTACCTAGGCTCTGGCATCAGGCGTGTCATGATCTTCGTAGGTTTTGGATATTTTTTTTGCCTGTGGTCGTCCTTGGTCAGGTGCAAACGCCGAACGTTCAAATCCATACCCAAGTGCCATCTGGGGTATCGTCAAGTTTGAGCCTGCAGGTTCTTGAAGAACGCGAGCAGGAAGTTGTTGTGACTACGCTGCTTTCTGCTGAACCGCGCACCGCCCCTTTTGAAGTGATTCACGTGAGCGAAGGCGAACTTTCCCAACGCAGCCCTGCCCTGATTCTCCCATCTTTTCCTCACGGAGGATCAAGTGCGGGTGTATTCGTGTCGCCCATAGATCCAACGGATGGATTTGCGAGACACCAGTGGAGCTATTTCAAACAGATGCCGGGGAATGTCCAGAATTCTTTGACGACTTTCGGCGGGTATTCAAAAGTCGCGATAACCGAGTCCCTTGTGGATACAAACTATGGGAACTTTGCAGTGGTGATGGATGAATTGCCTTCGGAAATAGAGTTTACCAATTCTTTTTCGGTAATGGCGGAGATCGCGGATACCGACGTGACTCCGCAGGTGTGTTTAAAGCTTTCGTCTCAAACAGTAGTTGGTGGAGATCCGGTGACCGTAACGGCAACGGTTGATCCAGTGCAGAAAAAGGATGTCACAGTTGAAGTTGATTTCTGGAGTGACGTAATAAAAAGTTTTCTTACCATAAATCCATCGACGATTACGATACCGGCGGGGGCAAAGGAGTCTACTGCGGTTCAATATGATACTCGCTGGGACTATACACATCCTCTCACACGTGGCTGGAAGGAGGTCTATGGAGATCTTATAGCAAAGCCCGATCTGCCACACAAACACTCTATATGTCTATGTCCTCGAATATTTATCAAGCGCCCCCCACCAGATGTCACGCTATCAGCCTCTCCGAATCCAGTGGATGATGGTGATCCCGTGACGATCAGTGCAAGAATTCCTTACGCGCTATCCAGCGATCTCAAGGTACCACTGCACTACCCCAATGCGAAGACCACGGACACGGCCTTTGATCCTGGCGACTACACTTCATTAGCTTCAATAACAATCAAGGCATATGATACGAAGGGTAGTGGGCAGATTCAGACCCAAGAATATACAGGCGTAGACGATAAGATGTTTACGTTGGCGATTGATGAGAAAAAACTGGCAGCCGCCGCGATCATGGGGGATCCCAACGTGGTCAAGGTGACGATCACGGACAATGAAATACCGTTCCTTCATTTTGCTTTGGCGAAGAGCAGCGTGAACGAGAAAGATGTTACGCAAGATGTGAACGTAACCATCGCTCCTAAGCCCGCGAGTAGTTTTACGTTTAGCTACACTCTGGGCGGAACGGCGACCGAAAAGTTGGACTATACAATTACAAATTCCGGGTCGGTTTTCGTGCCTGCGAATGCAACTTCAGTGAAGATTCCGGTCAAGATTATCGCTGACGCTGAGGATGAGCGGCCTGACGAGACGATCGAACTAACACTGGACAATGGCGCAGAGTATGGGCTCGGAAATCCAAGAACACATGAGTTGACAATCAATGGCCCTCAGGTGATCCGTTTCGCTTCCTCTAAGAGCAGCGTGAACGAAGATGGTGGGAGGCACAAGGTAGAGATACTCTTTCATCATCCGGTTAGGTCTCCCATGTTAATTAAGTACACGTTGGGTGGTAATGCGACCGACGGCATTGATTACTACATTACGAGTGCAATGGGGGTGCCTCGGCGGCTGACCTCGGTGAACCTTCCCGTCGATATTATTGACGACGCCAAGGATGAGCATGACGAGAAGATCGTCTTGACTCTGACCTCGGATGGTATAGGCTACGAGTTGGGAAGTTCACGCGAACATACGGTAACGATCGTGGACAACGATCCGACCGTTTATTTTGCTTCGGCGACCAGCAGCGCGGAGGAAGGCATTGGTACGCAGAATGTGCGCGTGACTCTTGCTTCTGCTCCCGCGAGTGACCTCACATTGAGCTATACGCTGAGCGGTACAGCGGTCGAAGGCACGGACTATACCATCAAAGATTCCGGTTCGGTTCCGGTGTCTGCGGGCGCGACCTCGGTGAATATTCCGGTGGCGATTACGGACGATAGCGAGATTGAGCCGGATGAGGACATCATCCTGACGCTGACCTCTGCTACGGGGTATACAGTTGGAAGTCAGAAGGAGCATACGCTGACGATTGCGGACAACGACACCCCGGAGGCCCGGTTTGCTTCGGCGACTGGTAGCGTCAAGGAGAGTGATGGCACGCATACTGTGAGCGTAGAAATTTCACCTTCGCCCGCGAGTGATTTCACGTTGAGTTACACGCTGGGCGGCACGGCAACCCGAAATACAGACTATACCATTACCGGTTCGGTTCTGGTGTCGGCGAACGCGACCTTGGTAAATATCCCGGTCACAATTATTGATGATCAGTTGGATGAACTGGACGAGACGGTGATTCTGACGTTGACCTCCGGCACGGGATACTCA